>JAYSPO010000154.1:0-6393 GCA_043722015.1 Candidatus Kuenenia sp.
CATTTCGCGGTGCGCAAAAAAGTCGCAGAAATCTTTCTAAAAAGGGTACTTGACAATGCTAGAAGAGCCGCATGGTGGCCAGTATCTACTTCTGTTCCGGTGCTGGTGATGATCCCCGCTCGACGGAGGCAAGCTCCGCCGGGGCGTCAAAACAGCCGTGCGATTCATCAAATCCTTCCGTCCACTTCCCGGATCGTAAAGCCGACAAAGATCTGAGGCGGCAATGAAAAACAGTGATAAATCTTCGCAGAAAAACAATACTTTCAACGTTTGCTGAGCAGAACCGTCATTTGGCCGACGGGATTTCCCGTTCAACTTGTCCCGGCGGAAGCCTTGTTTCCGTCAAGAACCGGCGACTTCCCAGGAAAACTGTGGGCAACGAGGGGGCTCGCGCCCGTGGCTGCAAGATTTCGCTACTCCGTGGTTGAAATCCAACTCGCAATCTATTGTGTGACAAACCACAATCCTATTTGTCCCTGAATTGCTCCTTGTCAAAACCGTCTCTTTCCTGATCGGCAGCCGGAGCGAACAAGCCGAAACTGACGCTGTTATTGCCGCGAGTCACTTCCAGAAAGCCAATTTCTCTGCAACTACTCAAAGCAATGGTTATGGCAGCAGGTGTGACGGCCAGGCCATCGAACGTATATGTTCCAGTGGACTCGTTCCAATCCCAACCCGGCATGTTTTCGACGACTGGCAGGCCTGGATGGCCTCTGCCTGTGCCGGATCCCCATTGACACAGCGGCTTGCGATTGAGCCACGGCGATGAGATGACCTTGTGCGCGGAGTCAAAGGCTTTGAGAGTGAGACGGCCGTTCTGATTCAAGTGGTAAATGGTGAAGTACGTTCCCGCCGGAAGGACTCCGCTGGCCAGTCCGCTAAAATCATGACGGCAGGGATCAGGTGAATAATATTCGCCGGCTGGCCTAAGACCTTCCGCCGTGAATGTCCCCTGCCATGCGGGCATCGCATTCGCGGACCACGTGCCGGTAAAGCCGGTCGCGTTTTTCGCGTACTTAAATTCCACCGCCGCCAGTGTATTGTCGATCGGGGCGAGAGGCAAATGCGTGCCCGAGCCAGTCAACGGTGATTGAGCGTTTCGCTGGACCACCAACGCCGCTGCGAATCCGAGGATCCCGAATACCAGTACCGCAACAATCGCGATTCGCTTCCTGTGACTCCAAATCACACTGGGCTTCGAATCGTCAACTGTGTTTGTGCCCAAAGCGGACGGCAGCACATCCGTCGCATCAATGCTGGAGACCTGAGGTCGGGAGAGTGCCTCTGCAAATTCTGCCGCCGTGGCGAAACGATCTTCCGGACGGCGCGCGATCGCTTTCCAGCAGATTTCTTCCAGCCGCAAATCGACACCGCCTCGAATCTCGCTGGGACGAAGCGGCGTTTCATGCATTAGCTTGTACAGCACGCGCGTCACGCTGCCAGTGCGAATCGGACAGCCAGCGAGCAATTCGTACATAATGACGCCAAGACTGTAGATATCAGAGGCCGCACCGACTCTTTCGGCTTCGCATTCCGCCTGTTCCGGCGACATGTAAGCCGGTGTGCCGATAATGGCGCCTGCCAGAGTTACTCGCGAATCGGTTTCATGAGCCATCCAGGCAAGCCCGAAGTCCATCAGGATCGGTTCACCGCTTTGGTCGATGATGACGTTGGCTGGCTTCAGGTCCCGATGCACCACTCCCGCACAGTGCGCCGCATCCAGTCCCATTGCCAGCTTGTGAATCCATTCGGCAATCTGTGAAGATGAAAAGGATGAACCGTTCCTGATCAGCTGCGACAGCGGCTTTCCGTCGATGTAAGCCATTGTCAGGTAGTGTCGGCCGTCCTGTTCATCCACATTGATGATCGGGCAGAGGTTGCGATGCTGCACTGAAGCCATGACTCGGGCTTCGCGGCGAAATCGCTCGATCAAACGCAGCTTCCCGTCCGAATCGAATCGCGGAATTTTCAAGGCCACCTGGCGATCCAGCCGAGTGTCCCGAGCCAGATACACGACTCCCATGCCGCCAGATCCCAGTACACACTCGATGCGATATCGGCCGAACAGCGTCCCGGGTGACAGCGATGTCCTGTCGATTTCGCCGCGTTGAGCTACACCGTTTTCATCGTCGAACTGTGTCACAAGCAATTGTGGCGGCAGTTCCAACTGCGATGGTGTCGTGTCGCTTATTTCGCCGACGACTGTTGGAGAATCTCCAATCTGCGGAATTGCGTGAGCCTGCGGTAACAATTCGTCCGTAAGGTTCGAACACAAATCTGCTGCCGGATGGTCAAGAAAATCAGCCGCTTCAGTGACGCGATTCAGCAACCTTTCGATTCGTTCCCGCAACGCCGGATCAGCGACGCACGACTTGTCGAGGTACTCCTGACGCGCCGCCGGGTCGTCGATTTCAAGAGCGGCAATGAAGAGGTCTCGTTCCTGCATAAGTGATCACACTTCGTTCGCCAACGGGAATTCCACATGTCCTGAAAGGCTCATGCGTATTCCGCCAGCGGATCCGGCCAGGAAAAATCAGAATTTCCGCTGGTTACCCGGATCTCTAAGCCTCCGGCGAAAGTTCTTCCAGCAAAAACGAACGAGCGTACGCCCAAAGCCGCCGCGCCGAGCGTTCGGGCATTTCCATCATCTCAGCAGCGTCCGCCAAAGGCAGGCCCGTAAAGAAACGCAGTTTGACGAGTTCCGCTGCTTGAGCGTCTTTCGCGGCGAGCCGAGTCAATGCCTCATCGATTTCAAGCAAACTGATGCCAGCGGCAGCTTCGGGAAGGTCGCTCAACGAGACCTCCACTCGATCCCATTCTCCGCCGCGTTTCAGAGCCGCCTTGCGTCGGGCATTTTCGATCAAAATCCGCCGCATGGCTTCTGCTGCGGCTGCGAAGAAATACTTGCGACCGTGCAGTGCCTGATTCGTCGGCACATCAACAAGGCGAAGATAGGCCTCATGCACCAGTGCCGTGGCCTGCAGCGTCTGCCCTGCCGATTCCTGAGCCAGTTTCGCGCGTGCCATTTCTCGAAGCTGATCGTACACGAGCGGGAAAAGCTCGTCTGCAGCCACAGTTTCTCCGCGATGAATTGCGCTCAGCAGCATTGAGACATTCGCAGTCATCGTCACCGTCCAGCGTTTCCCGATTTGGGCGTGCAGGTCGAAAGGCCACACAGAGCAATCCGGAAAATAATCCTCAACGCTCGGATCTGTGAACTCTTCAGCGTAGCCAACCCCGAGATCACTTCAAAGCAATTTCCAGTCTTCTGAATTCCAGATTCAACGAAACGGCAGACCAACATCAACATTTCGCACAGAATCTACCGGTAAATCTGATTCCTTCGCGCCGGTGACTTCATCAGTCTCAGATATCCAGTTGCTTCACATCCAGGGCGTGTTTTTCGATGAATTCGCGGCGGGGTTCGACTGCGTCGCCCATGAGGACTCGGAAAATCTCATCGGCGGCGGCGGCGTCTTCCATGCGGATCTGAAGCAGCGTGCGCTTTTCCGGATCCATGCTGGTGTCCCAGAGTTCTTCCGAATTCATTTCGCCCAGACCTTTGAATCGCGTCAGTGTGAGACCCTTTTCGCCCATCTGACGCAGTTCAACCAGCAGGTCACGCAGGTTGGTGAGCGGGACTCGCTGATCGTCGCGTTCCAGCACAAATGGGTAAATCGGTTCTGCATTTCGCAGCCCGGCAGGCGTGTAATCTGCGACGAAGAAACCGTAATCCTTCAGCTGTGCAAAGACATCGTTGAGCGTCTTGATTTCGTGCAGATCAACGAGCTGTGCGATCTTTTCACGGGGTGCAGCAGGCTCGTCGGCAGGGGCACGCTTCTCGGTGACAGCGGGAGCGTCGCCTTCCGCTGCGGAAGCTGCGGGTGATTCCGGAAGTGCCGGCAGAAGCGACTTCAGGAAGGCGTCTGCGTCATCGCGTTCCATGAACCATTTTTCTGAATCGCCATACAGAACTCGATAACGCGGCAGGCGGGATTTCTCACCGCCGCAGAACCGGATCAGATATCGCATGTCGATGCCACGACGTTCCAGCAGTTCGAGCGGCTGTTCCATCTGCACGGCCAGATCGCAGATCTTCTTCAGGTTTTCATCTGCGAAGACAGTGCTGTCGGCCTTCGCGGTCAACCGTGTGCCGCTCATCCCCAGACTGATCAATTCTGACATCATCGCCTGATGCGTCTGCACGTACCGCACCTGTTTGCGCTGGATCACGCGGTACAGTGGCGGCTGCGCAATATAAATGTGGCCGCCCTGTACCAGGGCTCGCATGTGGCGGAACAGGAACGTCAGCAGCAGCGTGCGAATATGGCTGCCGTCCACATCGGCGTCGGTCATCACGATAATCTTGCCGTAACGGCGTTTGCTGATATCCATTTCTTCATCGACGCCAGCGGGAGATAACCCGATGCCGCGAAAGAGATTGCTGATTTCTGCGTTGTCCAGCACCTTGACCAGTTGTGCTTTCTCGACGTTCAGGATTTTTCCTCGCAGCGGCAATATGGCCTGAATGTTGGAGTCCCGACCGGTGTCGGCGGAGCCGCCGGCGGAATCACCTTCGACGAGATACAGCTCGGTGGATTCCAGATCGCGGCTGCGGCAGTCACGGAGTTTCTCCGGCAGACCACCGGTGGTGAGCGCGCCTTTGCGGCGGACCATGTCGCGCGATTTGCGAGCGGCCTCGCGAGCTTCTGCGGCCATGACGGCTTTGGCAATCAGCTTCTTCGCGATCGGCGGATTCTCTTCCAGATATTTGGTGAAGCCTTCGTTCACCACCGTCTGCACTGCGGCTTCGACTTCGCCGTTGGTCAGCTTCACTTTGTTCTGTGAGGTGAATTTCGGATCGGGCACGCGGACCGACACAATCGCCGTCAATCCTTCACGAAAGTCTTCGCCAACCGGCGTGACATCTTTGAAGAGATTGCCGCCTTTGGCATAGTTGTTCATCGTGCGTGTGAGAGCTGACCGGAAGCCACTCAGATGAGTTCCGCCGTCCGGGTTGTAGATGTTGTTGGCGTAGGCCATCACATTTTCTGTGTAGCCGTCGTTGTACTGGAAGGCGACTTCCACGACGACATCGTCCGATTCCGCCATGACGCGGAACACGTCGGACGTGAGTGGCGTCTGCGTCCGGTTGAGATATTTGACAAACTCAACCAACCCGTCTTCAAAATGAAAAGACTCCGTCCGATCCGCTCTTTCGTCACGCAGAGTAATGCGAATTCCGGGCGTCAGAAACGCGAGTTCCCGCATGCGGCGGGTGAGCGTATCCAATGAGAACTTCGTTTCCGAGAAGATCGTCGGATCAGCCAGAAAAGTCAGTCGCGTGCCGGTGGAATCAGCTCGTCCCAGCTGCCGGAGTTCCGATGTGCGACGGCCTTTTTCAAAGTCCATCACCCATGTTGAACCACCTCGCCGAATCTCCGCCGTCAGCCATGCACTCAGCGCATTGACGGCGGTGATGCCGACGCCGTGCAGACCGCCGGTCCCGATTTTGTAACCGCTCTCGCGATTGAACTTGCCACCCGCATGGATTTCCGTGAGCACGACTTCGAGCGCGCAGCGGCCGTCGCCCTTAACGGCATCGATCGGGATGCCGCGACCGTTGTCTACGATCGAAATACTTTCATCGAGATTGATCTGGACGTGGATCTCTGAGGCGTACCCGTTGACGGCTTCGTCAATGCTGTTATCAACGACTTCGTACACCAGATGATGCAGTCCCGGCGCGCCGGTGTCGCCGATGTACATCGCAGGCCGCGTCCGAATGCCTTCAATCCCTTTCAGGTGCTGAATGTCGGAGCCATCGTACGTTTGATCAGGGGCGGCAGCGGCATCCACCTTGTCAGGATCGTTGCCATCATCAGGGCTTCCAGGGTTCACTACAGACACGTTTTGCACTTCCTTCAGTTCAACTCAGGAACATCATTCTTCAGAATTCAAATCTCAAATTTGAAATCTCAAATCTCAAATTAGTTACGCTCACCGTGCACGCACATAACGGATCGCTCGAATGTTGGATTCGGGCAGACTGGTTTGCATTTGTTGGAGCACAGTTTCATGCAGATAACCGCGAAGTTCTTCCAGCGCCGCACTGTTGGTAACGGCGACTTCCAGTACGCCATCTTTAATTCGCCGCGCAGTGCTGCGTTGCCCGATTTTCTGACCGACGATCCGGTTCCATTCCGCGTTCAGAGCTTCTGCCGCCGAACGATTCACCAGTCCTTTGCGGCGAATCAGCCGCGTCAGGGAATTTTTCAGCGACGACGGTGATGAAAGTGCTTCGTCAGACAAGGCTGAAATCCCTTTCATAGTTTTATCGTTTAACGGCAAGCCAGAGGCGTAGGCCGGACCAAGCGCAGCGCAGTTCCGGCA
>JAYSPO010000155.1:0-2770 GCA_043722015.1 Candidatus Kuenenia sp.
GAAATCAATGCGAACCTGTCTTTCCAGGAGCCAGTCCATCGCGTCGTAGAGTTCATGCACATCGACTTCGCCCAGCTGCAGTTCCTCCGCGAGCGTGTGCTGCGCTGTGTCCGGACGCATGCCTGCCGAACAACTGAGTTTTGATCCGGGCGAGAGAATCCGATCAGCGATCATGGCCATCACGAGGCTTCGCTCACGACACGGCCTGGCTGCGATGAACTGATCAAGCCCGATGTTCCGCATCGTGCCGAGCACGGCAGCGACATTCCCATGCGGCAGGCTGCGTTCGATGGTCATCGTGCCGCCGTTGCCGACGAGCGGTTGTCCTGTGGCCAGCCGATTCTTGATGACGGCGAGCAGATCGTCCGGCAGGTCAGAGATATTGGCCACGGTCTCATGCTTGACCTTGCCATCCTGGCGAAACGTCCTGCGGAGGTACGTCGAAACGTGGACCTTGCCTTTGTAAGTCTTTTTGATTTCCGCCACATGCACGCGGCGTTTGTCTGGGTTGCTCATGACGGATGTGTAGCGGCAGGAAAAACAAAGTCCAGGAAAATCCGGATATTTTCTGGCTACACATATAATTTAAATGTATGCGTATTTTAACAAATCCCCAGTCTTCTACCGCTCGAAGCTCAATTTGGAGCCGTTCAAGTTCGGGCTAACCTGGCGAATCAAATCGATGTCGCTCCGGTGTGTCGGACCGGAGCAATGAAGTAAACTCCGGTTTCTCGCCCCGGTCGTGACCGCCGCCGTAGTTGATGAAGATCCGTTTGCGGGGTCTGTCGATATGATCCGAGTAGTGTGAAAACGTAATCGCATCTAACTCAGGACCGTTAGTCCTGAGTCAGATACGAAATTGAAATATCTATCGCCAGTTTTGCCAAATCAACTCGATTCCGGCACTCGCGGGCCCGACCAGAAAGCGTACATGGATTGCCGTCAATTTGATTGCAAGTGCTTGGTTGTTCGCAAATCGTTCGGCGCGTCGGTCGAGGTCCCACCGACGCGCGATAATCGAAAACTGATTTGTTGCAGTGCAACACACGATTCAACCGTCAAAACGCGCCGGCGCACTTCCTCCCGGATCTCCATGTCGGTGAACACCCGCGTCACTTTTCTCTTCCGGTGTTCTCGCCCGGGAACCCGCCATAATGACGGCCTTCCTGGGCATTACGAAGTCAACAACTGAACGACCTGCTATCACGCTTCAGCCGAAACATTTGTATCCTGAGTTTGCTTAATCCGATTCCGCAAACGTGATATTGCCCGGCTTCACATCCGCCAGATAAATCCCAATCCTCGCGAAATGAGCCATGATCCGCTGAACGGTTTCCCAGCGTTCTTCGCCAAACTGTTCCAGCTTGTCCGCCTGCCATTCTTCCATCACGTCATTTGGATAATCGGGCCGCCGGTCGAGATAGGCGCCGGCAAAATCCAGCACAAACGGAGGTGAGACGATGCCCATTTCGACGACCCACAATCGGTCGTCATGATGAATCAACTGCGGAACGGCGAATCCGGCAACGTCGATAATCGATCGAGATCGCAGCCTGAGGTAAACATCTCGTTCGCGTTCGTAGAGTCGCTGAAATCGCAAGACCTTGATTGCCGATTGTCGTTCTGTTGCAAACACGTTACCTTCCCATAGCCAAGCTGGCCGATCAAAGTTCGGCCATTCTCAGCAGCAAACAATTCTGCTCGTTCCCAGATTTCCCCACGCCAGTCTTCCATGATCACAGCATCGCAAAACGGATCTCATTCTGCCAGAGTAGAAATGACTCTGATCGTTGACGGCACGCAATTTGAGATCGCTCAGGCAACACCAACGCATCTTTATCTGCGAATGCCGGCTGAAATCAGAACAGGAACAGGCGAGCTGGCAATTTCGATTGACGGATCAGTCACGCGCCAGACTGTGCAGCTCCTGAATAATTCGCAGTTGAGTTCTCCTGCAGTGCCGTTCCAGCGCGTTGGTTAGGCAATTTGCCCCGACGGGTGCGATCAAGACACCGTGACCAGTCGTGTGATTTCCACCGTCGAACCACCGTGGCGACCAAGTTTTCAACGCGTCGGTCGATGCCCCACCGAAGCGAGTTAGCTGTCAGGGAACGCGAGTCCATTTCGATGTCACTGCGAGCAGATTTCCGATGGCTGAGGCGCAGGGGGCTGAAGATGATTAATCCTCATAGAGAAGAGTCTTAATTGCTCTGCACGGACGTGGCGATCCGCAAACCCTGAGTCGCGAAGAATCTCTGGCAGCAGCGGAACGAGAGACGTCCTCAATTCTTTTCCTCGATAGGAGAAACAAAAAAGGGCCGTCCGTACGGGGCGCGGACCGTGTGCCCGATAGTTGGTTTTCCCGGCCGGTGAGGGGTGTTTGCCGACTTCACTTATCGCCAGGTTTTTTTGTCTGTTTTCGATTAAACGGTTCCTGACACCTTTTGTAATCTGTTCAAACACTCAAACTTCAGCGTCTGGATGAATCGTTCCATATGTGCCCGCAGATTGGGGGATAGTGGTGTGTTCCGTTTCACAGTGGCTCCGCTGGATTTCAGCACTTCATCGAACTGAGCACTGAATTTCGCGTCGTTGTCCTGCATCACGTACTCCGATGTGAGGCCCATGTCTTCGGCGACCATAGGAAAATGAGAGTAAAGCACAGCCTTGAAGAGATTTGCAACAAGGAAAAAGGCGCGACATTTTTTAAGCGGTTATGGAGAGAGTTTCTTCCGGAGGGAGGCAAAAGGGGACATTGTACTTATCGATA
>JAYSPO010000156.1:0-10745 GCA_043722015.1 Candidatus Kuenenia sp.
ATGATCGAAGGAATGTCCAGATACGACCGAATCGGCTCGCCCGTCTTGCCGATGCGATACGCTTCGTCTGCCTTAAACCGATGCAGCGCATAGCGGTCTTCGTGCGAATAAATCGCAACCGTCCGAATCCCGAGTTCCGACGCACTGCGAAAGACTCGAATGGCAATTTCGGACCGATTGGCAACCAACAGCTTCTTGAACATTTGCATGAATTCAATTCAAACGAGAGATTGATGTTTAATCTGTGTCGCTTCGCGACCGGAACTAGTGCTCTGTCAACAATGGATTGATGGGTGGCCGGGGTTGGAGGGCGCTAGCCCGAACCCCCCGGGGCTTCCTTCGCTTCGCTCAGTCCAGCCCCGGCCACCCGATCCATCAAAGCAAGAGTGACAGAGCACCAGGAGTCCCAGTTCGAACGACGTGTTTTTTGCGGCGAGCTGCAGAGAAATCACGTTAGGCATCCATCTGCGCCCGCTACAACCAACGACAGCCGGAATATATTCCACACGGCGGCGGCATTCTACTCGCCGCCTATCGGCAATTCCCTGGTCTCCATCGGTTGAGAACGCTGCGAGTACCCAATTTACGCAGAGGCATACAACCCAAGGCCCGCCAACAGTAGTCAAATTCAACTGGCTCCTGCCAAACTGCCATCGTCTTCTTCGGGCGCACCTACGCAAAACATCAGCTTCCCGGTCGTGCTAAACCGCGCTTCGACGAATCCCGTCTCATCTGCGGCACCAGATCACAAGCGAGGCTTGGCGTGCTGAGAATCGAGCCTCAGTGACAAAGCATCCTGAATCGATTTCGGAAGTGGCAGCCGCTGAGACTGACGATCGGTGTGCGCCTCGCTTAGTTCATCCGGCGAGTAGGTGGCTCCCAGCACGATCTGAAACCAGCGATCTCGGTCACGCACGACTCGATACATCTTCTCGTCCTGAGTGGCAGCGATATACGGCAAATACACGTTGATCGACTGGCCGATTTGCTCTGCCTTTGAACCGAGTCGATCGACTCGACCATGCCATCCAGTGCGAGGGCGACTCGCTTAAGCCGCTGCAACAAGAATGTCTCGGTGGGAACCCGCTGAAGCGAATCCAGCGCAGCGACTTCAGGGCAACCGACCTTGCCTCGTCGCTTCAAGACTTGTAAAACCGCTTCGTGAATGGGGCGAGTTGAACCGAGCACTTGAAGAAGTTCAGCCAGGCTGAGGGCTCGCAACTCTTCAGGCGGCGCGAGTTGATTGGGGTCCGACACGTTGACCGGCCAGTCAGCTGCTTTCGGACCACTGGCTGACAGCCACCGCACACACAGCAGGAACGGCGGTGGTCCCGGCCACGGAATCGCGATTTCACGGAGGTGTTGCGGAATCTTATCGGCATCCGCCATCGGCGCGTCCTCGACTTCGGATCGCTTAAGAATTTCAGCGTCCCCGACCGTAGAGATCGACCACTCTTCCGGAAGCGATTCGCTCAAGATCAATAGCAAGTGCGCCTGCGGCCCAGGACAATACAAAGCTTCGCGAAAGCCAATCGGCAGCATCGTGCCGGCAGAGTTGTCATCGGCCTCATCGACGGCGGGCTCCCAAACAAGAGACTCGTCTTCGGGGTCGAGTTCTTCCTCTTTCGGCCAGACACGACGCAGTTCGCGAATTGCTTCACTCTTCCTGGCAACATACGCCAGATTCGCTTCGAGATTTCCCGGTGTGCTGCCCGTTCCGTAGCCCGCCGTGGTGAAGTTGCTCGAACCGATCATTTGCAGGACACAGCCCGTTGCTGAGAGTTCGAGCATCTTCGCATGCAGAACACGGTGCTCCTCTTCGCTGTCTTGACTTGTCGGCACTATCGCAAGCCGTCGCATACACTTTGCGGGGATTGCAGCCAGCAGTCCTACTGGAGCCTGCAACTTTATTCGGCCGTCCTGCTGTTCCTCGCCAGCGACGTGAAACATCACAACCGCTTCTCCACGCTGGCTGAGCAGTTTCACCAACTCGGGAACGAGCGGCATTGTCTGAGGCTCGCGATCAAAGAACGGAGACAGCACTTTCGCGCGTCGCGGTTTCAGAGGACTCGGCCAGATCTTTTCAAGTTGCTGGATGACCGACTGCCCCAATCCTGAAAACACTGGAGTGACAATCATTTCACGCGATGTTTCCCTACTCGGCCACGCACGAATCAGATTGCGAACGACGGCAATCGTTTCGATCGCTCTGCGCATCGGGCCAACACGATCGGCATCGCCAACACCGCGTTCAACCACTGCTTCGAGAAAGTCGATCGCGAGTGACACTTGCCCAAGTGCTCCGCCGTTTTCCTTCGACAAGTCCAGTGTTCCGAAGACCTCGACGTTCTTGCGATAACCAGGCTCCGTGAGATTTCCCGACGCGACGATTACTCGCACATAGTTCGACCAGACGAGCAGCGACACTTTGGAATGCTGAATCCCCCGATTTACGATGATCGGTACAACATCCCACCTCAGGCTCTCCTTCGACGTGGCACGGCTACGATCGACGAGAACACAGATGGAGGTTTCTGCCAGCTTTTCTTCTCGCTCAATGAGATAGCTTACCGAGTCACTCTCGCCAGGTTGATTCTCCATCCCAACGAATCGCCCGATACATTCGACTTCGAAGAACGTCGCATCGAACTCAAAGGTCGAGGCCATGCACGCAACGGCATTACCTGCATTCGGTGGTGGATCCCAAAGCGCCAGTGGCTTGCGCTGTTCAGAAGCCTCACGACGTTTTCGACCCATACTGTGAATTTCTGAATCTGTTTTCAGATCTCGACGGGATCATGCGACTGACAGTCCAAACTACTTTACCGGCCGAAGGTCATCGCAAAAGGATTTCACCGCCGTTCTTAACCGATACGGACGGAGCCAAATCGTTATGTCCGGCGGCAAGTCGGTGCGGCGATGTGGCGGACGCACCATCACACGATCATCGGCGGCGCGTTCGAACCATTCGCGCTTGCCTTGTGGCGGCTTGGCTTTTTGTACGTCGGTATGCCGTCGCAAGATCGCTTCAAAAAGTTCGCTCCCCGTGGTGACACTCTCAAAGCAATTTGCAATCCGCTCGAACATGCCAGGCAATGGCGACGGCGCATCGGCCATCAAAGTAATTGCCGTACGCAGCGATTTCGGGAGTTGTTTGGCGAACGACCTGATCTGCTTGATGTTCTCAAAGTCGAAGGCGGAGACGGGCTGAGCCCCGGAATTCGTCGCGAGCAATTGCAGGCGATGAAATGCATCGTCGAGCGGCCCCGCGAACGATTCAAAGGCTTGAATGACTCGCCATCGTGAGGCGAGTTCCGGTGACGACAAGGGCATCAGGCAGGCCACTGAGTCGTAATCGCTTGCACTGTCAGCAATGGCCGCCCGGCATTTTGGCTTCGCCACCAAGTTGAGTATCTCGCCGCGCTGGTCCCCCGTTGCATGAACCAACAACCGCCAGAGAAACTGGTCCTCTTGCTCGCAAGTCCGCGACGGAGCCAAGTGCCGAGCAAGTTGTTCCCAGCCGGACCAAGTCGTACTGCGAGTCGAGTACCCGGCTTCGTAAGCCTCACGCACTGCGTCGCGCCAACCGCGAAAGACAGTGCCACGACCGTCAGCAAACCCTTCGAGTCCTTGCTCTCGCTCCCACACGCGCAACAACTTATAGCCGTTCGCATTGAGCCGCATGTCGTCATCGACCAGTCCGACATGCCGGGCGAGTCGCTTGTAGACGCCATGAAAACCGAAAACGCTTGGCGTCTTGAGATACACCTTCGCCGACATTTGCAACTCAGCCTTCAGGGCCGTCGAGACCTTCTCGATTCCCGGCGTCTGTCGTACCTTTTCGCGGTCCGTCTGGCGAGCGAAGCCTTCGACAACGAGCCATTCAAAAACGGTACTCGCCGTGCTGCTCCCATCTCCCGCTGGTCTTTCAGCACACCCTTCACAGACCTTTGCACTTACTGCGATCGCCGTCAAGAACCGAGGGCGGGCCATGCGTGACGTCATTCCCGGCAAAACCCAATCTGCGAGCCGATCAGCCACTGTCGAAAGCCCGAGCGGATCAATCGCCCCTTCATCCCGAACCGCAGGGTCGGCAACCGACACGAACGGCAACGTAATCGCTGACATATACTTTGCCCCGTTTTGGAAATCCAGCCGTTACCTCAACCAAAGACAGTATCCTGAGGATTCCTTGCAGACAATCGGTTGGGATCCATTTTCATTGATTTGATCAGATCATGATGTCCATTCAATATCAACTTAGTCATCCGCATTCAAGTCCTCGCTGTCCCACTCTGAAATGTCCTGCACGAGGACGTGAAGGTATGTCTCATCGAAGTCTTCGTCATTTTTCTCAACAAAGTCGAGGCGGAGTTCGTCCTCACTGAAATCGTATCGCAGGTCGTCAGTGATCGTCGCCTGCAGGAGCAAACGTTGCTTTCGTGTCAAGGGGCCTGCGTGGAGCCGTGAGACGAAGAACTCGGAATAGCCGGCGACCTGATATGCATCCCAGGGAGCATCGAACATGTCTGCAAGGTCCAGGTTGCTGAATTTGGAATCCACAAAGACTCGTGCGTATGCCTTTCCGAACAAATTGAATGTGCAGGCATAGAGTGCCCGAGTCGCCGCCAGCGGAACGTAGGTCTGCATCCGGAGCAGATGTGCAAACTTTCCAGCGTCATGGTCGAGTGAATGGAATCCGCTCCACATTTCTACGAAGTGAACCGTCCCGTCGAGCAACAGTTTCGGCCTGTTCGGAAGGCCGAGCAGACGGAGATGCTCACGTAAGCGAGCAAAACCATCCGCCTTTGCCGCCTCGCCAAATTTCCTTGCCAGATTTCTAAATCGCGGCTGCCATCGCCGCCATTTTTCGAGTCACCCATCGCGTTCCTCTGTGAAAGTAGTGTGTGTCTTCGTCTTCCATTTGGGTCTTGAGAGCAATGGTCGGAATTCATGTTCGCCTATTGCTGCTCAAATTCCGCATCTCTTCTCGACGGGTTCCGCCTGGATCGAAGGTCCGCCGCTTCCAACGGGCTCGCCCCGATGGAGCGCACAATTGGCAAGCTACCTCTTCCGACAGAAAGCGACATTCGCTCTCCGCCGGGCTCGCCCCGAGGGAAGCCGCGATTGAGTGGCTGATCTGCATTACAGACAGACAATTGTGATCCCATCGGGGCGAGCCCGATGGAAATCGGCAGGCCGTTTGCCAGGTCTCTGTAGCAGCTCAATTGTGATCCCGTCCGGGATGAACCCGGCGGAAATCATCAGCGAAAGGTTCCCTTGATTTCCGTCGCTTGCGCTTCTGGCTTCAAGACAATGCAATCACCGATGACGTGCGACGAAGGGGAAAGACCCCGGCAGCATACCGATGGACGATCCGCTCGCGTTGTTCCTGACGTCAACGACGTATGGCTCATGGTTGCCGGGCGACGAGCGGGGGTGGGTGGAGAAACCGGGCCGCTTCCGCGAGCCGGACGCGAAACGAGGCGAAGTGTTGATCTTTTCGCAGTGCTGGGGCGCGATTACAATAATGGGGTTGGATCAAGTCCGTGCGAATCTCGATTTGGCGACCGTGAAAATGGGAGAATGAACTCATGCTGCAATCTGTCGAAGGCATTTATCGCGGCGGGAAGGTCGAGTTGCTGGAACCGGCTCCGGACAACGCCGGTGCCCGCGTGATCGTTACATTTCTATCGCCAGCTTCTGTGGATCTGGCAGAGCAGGGAATCGACGAGCAGCAAGCCGCCGACCTGCGGCGAAGGTTATCTGCATTCGCAAGCGATTGGGACCGCCCGGAAATGGATGTCTACGATGCCCTATAGCCGTGGCGACGTGGTGCTCGTCTTGTTTCCGGATTCCAATCTACGCCCGGGCAATTGGAAACTGCCCAAACATGCAAACGGTTGACGAAGCTCTTCGACATACCCTGGCATTGTAAGGCGTGGCCGCGTCGTATTCTCACTAAACGAATCCTTCACTGGCGCTTCAGGCTCCAATACAATGTAATCACCGACGAGGTGCAACGGTGGGGAAAGATCCCGGCAGCATACCGATGGACGATCCGCTCGTGTTGTTCCTGACGTGGACGACGTATGGCTCGTGGTTGCCGGGCGACGAGCGGCGGTGGGTGGAGAAACCGGGTCGCTCCCGCGAGCCGGACGCGAAGCGCGAGCAAGACGCGTGCTGGACCAGTTGAAGGCGTGGTTTTTGGTGAGATCGTCAACCGTGACATCGCGTTGTGCGAGGTGTCGAATCGCGTAGACAACGACGCGGTCCGGCCGAACAACAAAGATCGCTCGATGGGTTGGTTTGGAACCAAGCCCGTAATGAAGCTCACGAATCGTCACTGGAAAATCGTCGTTTTCGCGGGCCAGCGCACAACGCTCAGGATTGTCTTGCAGCGAGTCAATGGCACTGAAAAAACCATCGAACCAACGTTTCGCTTGCTCGACAGAGCGATTTTCCGCCCACCATTGAGCGGCTTCAAATAGTTGCCCGCTGGCCTTGTCGGTGACAAATACCTCGCAGGTCACTTGGTGAATCCGAGTTTCTGCCGTAGGTCCGAATCCACCACACGCAAGGGGCGCATCCGCCCTGCGGCCTCGTCCGCGATGCCTTCCTGGATATCAGCGACCGACTCGTCGTAGTCCTTCAACGTCCGCAGCGCGTGCAACAAGACTTCATTCTCAGACGAGTATTTTCCGGTCGCCAACTGAGCTGTGACGAGTTGTCCAATCTCGGCTGGAAATGGGTACTGCATTTTACGATACCTTTAGTCTGGCGAAAACCTTCTGTCTTTCGCACATTTTAGCAAGACAACACAGGTTTGCCAGACTCGTACCGGCGAGTTTCTTGTCGATCCTGGAGCATTTGCTTAGGCGTTGGACTGGCCTCGGAATCACTGCGTCGGCACGCGGATGAAGGCTTCAATGCGATCACCGACGAGGTGCGACGATGGGGAAAGATCCCGGCAGCGTACCGATGGACGATCCGCTGGCGTTGTTCCTGACGTGGACGACGTATGGCTCGTGGTTGCCGCGTTCGCCGTGGGCACCTTCATGCTGTCCTCACAATTCATTTTTTAATTCTTACTTTGAAGGTTTCTGCTGCCCGGCTTAACAGTTTGTGAATCTGCAGGGTGTGACAAGCGACAGCGCAGGCACACCATGTCTGTGATTCGGTGTGCCTGCGCGTTGCTTGTCACACCCTACAAGTTGCAAGGTCAATAACTGGCCGACCGTGGATGTCCCTGGCCTGCATTGCGCACGAAGTAGGCCGGATCAAGCCCGCCGCTATGCCGGAACAGCGCAAACCCGGATTCCGCTTCGTGACGTGTTGTATTCTGACGCCATCTGCTCTGCCCGAGGATTCGCCGGAAGGTCGCTCTCAAATTCTCACGTATCAGTATCGCGACGCACTGGGAGACATTTTTCTGCAGACAGGAGAACTTCGGATGGCTCTGGAACAGTTCGAGGCCGCCGTGAAATCAGCACCAGAGGGTATCCTGAAAACCAACGTCGAAAAGATGCGCGCAAAATGCGCAGTTGTTGGAAAGAAAGAATCTAAGTCCACGCCATTGGACCCTGCGTCGGTGGAAACCAGGTTTAGATTCTACAAAGTCACGTTTGCTGAGCGGAATGATCGTCTGCGGCCAGTTTCCGTTCCAGTGGCGTTAGGATCTTCCATTGGCCGGCCGGTAGTTCGCCCAGGGTGAGTCGGCCAATCCGCGTGCGCAACAGGCGAAGTGTCGGATGACCGATGGCTGCGGTCATGCGCCGCACTTGACGATTTTTGCCTTCGATCAACTCCATGAAAATCCAGCAGTCGGGCACATTCTTGCGGAAGCGGATCGGTGGATCGCGAGGTGCTACAACCGGTTGAGTTTCCGACAACCACGCACGGCAGGGCAATGTCATGCGTCCCTGGACCAGCACGCCAGCCGCAAGTTGCTCGAGGTCTTTGGCGTCAGGAATGCGTTCGACCTGCACCCAGTACTCTCGCTCGTGGGCATGACGCGGTTCGAGAAGTCGTGCGTTCCATGCCGGTTCATCGCTCAGAAGCAACAGACCTTCAGAGTCCGCATCGAGGCGCCCGATCGGGTACACATTCTTCGGAAATCCAAACTCGGCGAGCGGACGATTTGGCGAGCCGTCCGGTGTGAACTGCGAAAGCACGCCGTAAGGTTTGTGAAATGCAATCAGCATACGCGGAGATCATGTCAGCACGGTCGACATAAAGCAACTGCCTGAATACCGTGTTAGAAGGACTTGACGCACATGGGACCGCTGCGTTCCAACTCGGATGCACACTGCCGATGTTTCTCTGCCATCTCGAGATCGGGGAGACCTGTGTAGGCTTTCTCCAGGAGGCGATGGACTTCTACGCTGTTGCTGCGAAGCTTCACAGACTCAGTCAGGTCGGCGATCGCATCCGTCCAGCGTTCCATGACGATATAGATTTCACCACGTGTGGCCAGCACATCAGGGTGATCTGGCAGTATGACCAGCGTTGCGTTTGCCAGTTGCAGAGCCCGGTCATTCGTATCGCCTCTGCCGCGAATGATTGCGGTGGCGAGATTATTCAGCACCATGGGATCTTGTCCATGAGTCTGTGCATTTGCCAGTTCGAGCCAGAGCCTGGCTTTATCGAAACGATTCATTGTCAGAGCGTGCAAACCCAGTTGGTTGAGGGCCTGAGCCCCATGTGTTCCTTCCAGGCGAAGCTGTCGGACCATCGCTTCGGCGTCCTGAGCTGCAGGATGCGACGAAAGGCTGAGGATTGCAATACGATCAATGGCTTGATTCGCAGTGGGACCGCAGCGAACTGCGTCAGCCAGGAGTTGCAGCAAAGCCTCAGGTTCGGCGCTGCCAGCAGGGGCTGCCAGCAAGTACTGAACATCACCCTTCGGATTCGTCAGTTTGTCATAGCAGTGGATGCAGGCTCTTGCGTACAACGCAGCAAGTCCAGCGTCTGCCGGGATGTTACTTGTTGCGGGATCTTCGGCGAAAGTCGCAAGCAATGATTTTGCATCGTCCGAAAGTCCCAAAAGCAATTGAGAGTCAGCCATTTGGGCGGCGGCCGCAACATCTTTGGCATTCTCTGCGAGCTTGATCCGAGACTCGTCGATAAGCGTTTGCAGCAAGGCAGTGGATTCAGTGGTCTCCCCACTCTGCATCAGCAGGCGTGCAAGGGTCAAACGAAGTTCCGGCTTTTGCGCAACGACAGGTCGAATGACGACGGCAGCTGTGGCAGGGTCACCGACTGCAAACAAAAGCCTGCAGAGATATATTTGCCCCGCATCATCGTCGGGCCGGGTATCGACTGCCTGCTGCCAATAACTGAGAGTCGTCGGCAGGGACTCGCGCGAAATGACGGCTCCCATGGCGTGCAGACGCATCAGCATTTCGATGCCAATCATATTTGATGGATCGCGTTCCAGTGACAGGATGACAGCCGGGACACAGGTGTCACGGTTCAATGGAGACTGAGCCATGCGACGATTGACCTCAAGCAAATCATAGTCACTCAGCGCTTTCCTCAACAGAGGATTTTCGTTCTGCTGAAGCCCGGACACCAGAACTTCCCTGGCCTCTTTGTCGTTGCCGGCCAGCATGCAGGCCTCTGCCAGGGCCGCTCGTACACTCGGGTTTATGCGGTCGGCCTCCAGTTGTTTGGCCAGGTTCTCCACAGCGCGCTTCGCAATCGCACGGACATCTTCCGGGCTGCGGTTCAAAGCTCTCTTGAGCTTAGCGAGGGCCAGATTCTGTTCGGGCTGGATGGCGGCGACTTCGGTCAGATGCTGCTCCGCCAGCTTCCATTCCCTGCGTTCTACATAGAGCTGCGCCAGCAGTTGATGGGCCTCAATGTGATTCGGGATCTGGTCGAGAACGGTGATCAACTGCTGCTCCATCTCGTCGAGAGACAGTGGCTTGAGAGCGTTGGGCTGCATGGCCTGTTTCACAAGCCAGATGCGAGCCTCTGCAAAGCCAGAACTGGTCTCCGGCGTCAGCCGCAGGATTTCATTCAGTCCTTCATTCTGACGACCCTCCCGGAGCATGAACTGTGCCAGACGAAAGCGATATGCGGATACTGTCGAACGCAGACTCACCAACGCCTGCAGACAAGTGTCCTGTCGCAGTACATCATTGGACTGCACTGCTGCATTGAAAGCATTTTCATAACTCTCAATGACCGGGGTGTCGGAGGTATGCTTCAACCAGCAACCAAGGACAGTACCTCCGAGAGCCGCGGTGACGAAAGGCAGACCCGACAGCAGATGCCGATAGGTTCTGGAGAACCACCAGGACGCGGCCAAACCCAGTACGAAACTCACCAGGTTCCTGAGCTTGAAGAAATCAGACGCTGACGGATAGTGGCGACGCTCGGGGTCGGTTTCCGACTGGGTATCGCGAGATCGACCTGCAGGCACGACCGTCACAATTTTGTTCCAAACCACAATCAGCGGATTCAGAAACAGTCCGTGTGGGCTTCCATCGTGAACCGGATCAGTGACAAATCCCAGAAAGGCATCGGCACTCATCAGCATCGCCGCGGCGAGTGCAAGGCACATGTAGCCCAGTACATCATGGGACAAGCCGCTTGACAGATCTGTCGAGTATCTGTCCCATGCGACGGCGATGGCGATCACTCTCAACGTATTCATCACGCCGGCAAAGATCACACCGGAAGCAAGCAACACCGCGCCATGAATCAGCGACCGTCGCTTCAGGCAGATCACCAGAGCC
>JAYSPO010000157.1:0-2782 GCA_043722015.1 Candidatus Kuenenia sp.
TTGATCGTGTCCGACCAGTACGGAAAGCTCTATCGCGTCACTCCGCAGGTGAAGGGATCAGGTGCAGAACCGCAGATTGAACTGATCAATGTGGACGTGGGCATGGCACAAGGATTGTTGTGTGCCTTTGATAGTCTCTATGTGATGACAAACATCAATGAAGAATCGCGCGTCGGTCTGCATCGAGTTCGCGATACGGACGGCGATGATCAGTACGACACCGCCGAACACTTGCGACTGCTGAAGGGCGGAAACGAACACGGGCCGCACGCGATCGTGCTGGCTCCGGATGGCAAATCTCTTTATGTGTGTTGTGGAAATCATACGCCAACGACCGATTTTTCAAGTTCGCGAGTCCCACGCAACTGGGATGAAGACCAACTGCTGCCACGCATGTGGGATGCCGGAGGTCATGCAGTCGGCATCCTGGCTCCGGGTGGCTGGATTGCTCAGGTCAGCCCCGATGGTCAGGACTGGCAATTGGTCGCCAGCGGATTTCGCAATGAGTACGACATTGCATTCAATCCAGACGGCGAACTTTTCACTTACGACGCAGATATGGAATGGGACGTCGGTTCTCCATGGTATCGACCGACGCGTGTGAATCATGTGACCAGCGGTGCGGAATTCGGGTGGCGTTCCGGGACTGGAAAATGGCCGGCATATTATCCGGACAGTCTGGGCGCTGTCGTTGATATCGGCCAGGGGTCTCCGACGGGAATCACCTTCGGGACCGGTGCAAAATTCCCCGCGAAGTATCAGCGCTCGCTGTTCATCAGCGACTGGAGTTACGGTGTGATCTACGCCGTCCATCTGGCGGCCGACGGATCGACTTACTCTGGCGAAGCAGAGCGATTTATTTCCGCTGCTCCGCTGCCTGTCACGGATATCGTGATCAATCCCATTGATCAGGCGATGTACTTCACGATTGGTGGTCGTAAGACTCAGTCCGGACTGTATCGCGCAACCTACAAAGGGTCAGAATCCACTGCACCGGTTGTCGTTGAGAAAGATGCGGGAAGTGAATTGCGGGATGTGCGGCACAAGCTGGAATCACTGCATCAGGCCGCTGCCCCGGACGCGGTTGTTCAGGCATGGCCCTATCTTGGACACGCGGATCGCACGATTCGCTTCGCCGCACGCATCGCACTGGAACATCAGCCGGTCGCGTCGTGGCAGGAAAAAGCTCTGATGGAAAATTCCAGCCCGGATGCAAAGCTGACGGCTCTCCTGGCCGTGGCACACTGCGGCGGGAAGGAACTACAACTGCCTCTCATTCAGTCGATGAGCCAGCTCAATCCGGAAAAGCTGTCAGAGTCTCAGATGCTTGCGGCGTTACGTGTGATGGGACTCTGCTTCATTCGCATGGGTGAACCCGAGCCACAGATGGCCCGAGATATTTCAGCCATTCTGAATCGCTACTACCCGGCGAAGAGCTCAATGGTCAATCGCGAACTTTGCCGGCTGCTCGTCTATCTTGCCGACAGCGAAGTGGCGGCCAAGACCCTGCAATTGCTGGCGAAAGCACCGAGTCAGGAAGAACAGATTCACTATGTCTACTGTCTGCGAGCCCTCAAGGATAAATGGACAATGCAGCAGCGGAAGGAGTTTTTCCAATGGTTTGTGACATCGACAACTCTCCGCGGGGGAAATTCATTTTCCGGGTTTATCAAAAATATTCGCCAGGAAGCAATCGATCATCTGACCGATGCGGAAAAGGCAGAGCTCAAGGATGTGCTGGAAGCACAACCAACGGGAACGTTAAATCTGGTCGAAGCGGCTTCGCGACCGGTGGTGCGGGAATGGAAGGTTGATGATTTGCTCGCCGATGTTGAAGCAGGACTTACAGGGCGCAGCTTTGACAACGGCCGCAAAATGTTTCAGGTCACGGCTTGTTTCAAGTGCCATCGCTTCGCGGGTGACGGTGGATTCGTCGGCCCGGAACTGACTGCGGTCGCTCGGCGGTATAACGCACGAACGCTGCTGGAGGGAATCATCGAACCCAGTAAGGTGATTTCCGATCAGTACGAATCCAACATTTTTGTGCTGAACACCGGTAAGCAGGTTGTGGGTCGCGTCGTCAATTTGAACAACGATAAGATCATGGTGTGCGAAAACATGCTGGAACCGGGAAACCTCACAAACGTCGCCCGCGATGAGATTGAAGAAACGCTTGTATCAAAAGCATCCATGATGCCCAGTGGTTTGATCAATACCCTCAATAAGGACGAATTGCTGGACCTTGTTGCGTATCTGCAGTCCGGCGGTGATCCGGATTCGCCTGTCTTTACCGGAGCCAAGAAGACCGTGAGTACCCCGAAACCGAAAGAGAAACCGATGTTTACTGAGGCTGGCCATACCGTCGATTCGCTGGACGTTGTTAAACAGAAAATCGCCGACGGTTCTGCCGTCCTGATTGATGTGCGAGAAGAGTCTGAATGGAACGAGGGACACCTGAATACGGCATCGCTGGTGCCATTGAGTACATTGAAGGACGCCGCAACGATGGCAACGGCACTCGCAAAAATCCCAAAAGATAAGGCTGTCTACATCCACTGCCGCGCTGGCGGACGAGCTGTGCAGTGTGCGCAAGCCCTGGCTGGAAAAGGCTATGATATTCGACCGCTGAAGGCCGGTTTTGATAAACTCGTAGAATCGGGTTTTGAAAAGGCAGCTCAGGGAAATTAGTCCCTAAACAAGCGACGTTTGGAGTGCGGTGACTCGTCACCGCTTTCTTTTTCAGGTAATTTGGCTCTGGGAACGACGTTCGTTTGCTCTGCCG
>JAYSPO010000158.1:0-27536 GCA_043722015.1 Candidatus Kuenenia sp.
GAAAAATGACATTTCGCGGTGCGCAAAAAAGTCGCAGAAATCTTTCTAAAAAGGGTACTTGACAATGCTAGAAGAGCCGCAATGGTGGCCAGGTGCCGATTCCGGATGATGGCTGGTGATGATCCGCGCTTGACGGAGGCAAGCTCCGCCGGGGCGTAAATTCGGTGGCGGGCGAAGCCCGCGTTAAGCTACACTGTCAATTACCAGATCGTCGATTCTTGACGACTTCTTCGATGCGGCGATCTTCATCCGGCGTACGAATCGCGATGTCGTCGGTTTTGTACGTGTCCAGTTTCGTTAAGCCGTCGTCATCTTTGAGATTGACACCAAGGCTGTAGAGAAGATACCCGGTGTCGGAGCGTCGGTAAATCAGCGATTGACCAGTATGATTGTCAATCGGAATGATTTTCAGATAATCCGGCGTCAATTGATTGAGCTGATCCGGGTAGTTTCCATGATCAGCTTTCCACGCAGCCAGGGCGAAAGCAAAGTGTGACAATTGGGTCCGCATCGCGCAGGAGTCCTCAACGTCAACTATTTTTCTTCTGAACAAGAAGGCATCGTTCAACAACAGAAGGACTCCAACCTTTTCCGAAAGATCACGCATTTCCACAGGCATCGGTGCTACGAAAGCGGTTCGCGCTTCATCCATGGCCGGTTGAAGCTCTGCATCAATTTTGTCGAATTCCGACTGTCGAGCCATCCGCGTTGGCAGATGTGCGGCGACGACCAGTCGGTCGTGCCAGTAATTGCCGATTTTCAACACAATGTTTACGTCAACTAGTCCCTGCGTGAATGACCGCCTTAAAGAATCTACGACCGTACTAACACCTTCATTAATGTCGTCAATGTTTTCGATGTCTTTAAGAGGTTTTCGGAACATGAATCCATTTAGATTTCCGGCATTTCGCTCTGCCGTCTGGATCACCCCTTCGAGATATGAATAACGGTCGCCGGTCCCAAGCCGATCGGCCATCCCGGTTAACAAAGCGCGGGCCAATAAACGGTCAGCAGACAACAATGGGTAAAAAAACTTTGGACGTTTCGAACCTTCCAAAACGAGCTCCAGAGGAGTTTCATTCGTATCCACCCAGCGGGCAAGAATCGGAAACTCGCCGCGCGTCCAGGGGCGTGAAATTGCTTCGTAATATTGCTTTTCAATCGGCTTCTTCCGTCGGAATAACTCAGTTACCAATTCGCCAGTCTCCGTGTAGAGGTCCGGCAGTTCCGCAGGATTCAGAGCGTCAAGAAAACCATCGAGACTGATCAGGTACGGTCCGTCCTTTGGCAAGGCCTCGATTCCAAGCTGCCGGAAATACTCGTCACTAGTTTCTGCGGACAGGTCCTCATGACCCAATGCACGCCGAAACATCACGACGCTGTTGTTTTCTGGTGTGACGCCCTCCCGCTGTCGCTGACTCAACGCTTCGACGTAATCGACGGTTCCGTCGTCGCGGAGTGGTGACGTGATGTACGTCGTTTCCTTGCTGATCCTGACTGGAACGTCGGAATCCTGCGCTGTCACGCCGCTGGCGAAAACCGCAGGCAAGGACCAGTAACATAGCAGCAGTCGGAACACACGCATAAATCACCTTCGTTCAACTGTTCCGCCTTGTTTGTAGCTCCGCCTTCAGGTGGAAATTCAACGTGCCACGTCATGACCAGACAACCATGTTCGCCTACACCACACGCGGCTGGCATTGGCTCGTTTGACCGCGTGCCCAGCGGGCCGCGATTGTTCTATTTGAAATTTGAAATTTGAAACCGCCGGGCGTTGCCCACGCGGTAAAACGAATGTGCCATCCGCATACACGCACGGCATAAACACCGACACTACGGAGATTCAACGGCCTTAAGCACTGGCACTTTCCGGTCGTCTACAATAAACTCATAGGCGACTTTTCGGAAGTCAGTCGAATTTCCGGCTTCGTCTTTCTTGACGATCAAGCGCCCGTCTGCGGCGAACTCCTGCGGCTTTGCGCCGGGGGATGTGCGTTGCCAGCCCAGTAGTTCAAACGTTGGCGAATAACGGTACTCGTCCCGCCAGCGTTTGGGAACGTCAATCATGGGATCGACGTAGCGATCACTGATACCGGGAGCTCCGTAGTCGACCGATTGAATCCGACCGTCGGCGTAGGATCGATCTTCATTCGCCAAAGTGAATGAACTCACGAAGGCCGGCAAGGACGGAGTCTTCCCATTGTCCGCGAACACGCCGATGTCCACGCGGTTCGTTTCCATTCCTTCCAGTCTCGCAATTTTCGTTCTGGGGTACCATTGCAGAATGATCTCTGCCGTGGCTCCGTTGGCCCCGAGCGGTCGAATCTGCACTTTTTCCGGATCGCCCTGCAACACCACCCAGCGAAACGTCAACGGTCGCCCGTTCAGGTCGGTGCTGATTCCGGCATCAACGACCATCCTGCGTCGAAAAGCGGTCGTGCGATAGATGCGGGCGACGGCGGCAGGCGTGTCAAACAATCTTTCGGCAGCGTTTGGATGAAAATAATCGAGCCCGGGTACGCCCAGGTCTTCCTCAACCACCTGAATGCGGACCATCGCCGGCAGAGTTTCGACCGTGAGGTCATGAGCCATCTGAACCATCCGTAGCGCATCCAGCTCCGAACTCTGAAACACGACCGGATGGGCTTTGCCGGAATAGTAGTCGTCATCCGTCTGCACCGATTTCTGACTGCGACGCAGGAGCATTTGTACGACATGCATCAGCCAATGTGATTCAATAAGTTTCTGTCTGACGTCGGGACGAAACGCACCCAGTGTGAGCGCGATGGCTTCCATGAAGGGCTGATCTGATCCGGACGATCCCTGGGAAATGACCCAGAACGGAGTGTTCGCGGGATAGACATCGCCGTGTTCCGGATCGAAATCGTTATGTTCCGGATAGCAGTACATCTGATTGTTCAGGAATTCATTGTAGACGATCTTCGTGAACGCATCGTCATGCGTCACCATGCGCGGATTGCTCCGCCAGAACGGCGAC
Source organism: Candidatus Kuenenia sp. (assembly GCA_043722015.1). Classification (GTDB taxonomy): domain Bacteria; phylum Planctomycetota; class Planctomycetia; order Planctomycetales; family Planctomycetaceae; genus SXXK01. The sequence goes on from JAYSPO010000158.1 coordinate 2,999, forward strand.
CCAACATGCGATGTCGATGAATTGCCAAAGGTCGGCAGATCAAACGCCTGACCAATTCTCAGCCCCCAGTCGGCATCCGCCTTCTTTGCCGCGCCGTCGTATTCCACGAATGCCAGCTGAGGAAACTTGTTCTGGTTCAGATTTGAATGATCGCGATCACGATTGTCGTACAGAATCCCGTGGTGCCCAGACGCCGTGCCGTCATCGATCCATTTCTGCACGGCAACTTCCGCCGGAGACGCACCAACAACCAACGCCCCGCGTGACGGCGTGGCCGGTGAACGGAAACTCGTCACCAGCGACAGCCGAGACTCTTCCCACCGCGTATTGAGCTCTGTGACCATGGCCACACTGTCGCGTATATCTCCCGGCTGGAATGGCCGTTCCGCAGGCGTGACCTCTGGCGGAGTTCCTTGCGGAGTCTCGTCCACCGCCGGGATCAGTTGCTGCCGAAGCTCTGCAATTCGCCGTATCGGAAAGTTGAATAAACCAGTCGATACGACCGGCTCATCCAGCGGACTCGCCACGAGTACGGCAAACATCAGGAACAGGGAAGTCAGGGGTACGAGCACAGGGAACACTCGCATACACAGTCTCTGAATATCAATTGGAATCCGTCCCGCACGCAGCTGCAATCTGCAGCAACGGTTGATTTGACTGCGGAAGATCTTTGGTGCTGCGCGGGTAGGTCGCAATGTCGGTCGCGAAATCAATGCCCATCTGCATTTCTTTTTCGACGCGGGCTGTTTGATTGCCGAGGTGCATGAATGCCGCCATATGGGACTGGCAGAATTCAAATTTCTTCATTCCCATGAAAATCGATCGGATCGTGTTTCCCCAATAGTGCCAGCGCACCTGCGGATTCTTCGTCATCCACCACGCGATCTGGATCAACGCTTTTGCCATCTTCTTCCATTCGGAGAAGGACGGCTGCTGACGGCGTTCCGGAACCAGCATGCGCGTCGTCCGCATCACACGTCGCATGTATCGTCCAGGTTCGTATACGGTGGACACGACGCGGCGATAATCGTCATAGACGTCCGCACGATCTCGGGTGGTCACGTAGTTCAGGCCACCCGTCGTGTTGTCCATACTGGCGGCGTTTTCAAGTCGATAGATATTCTCGGACGGCGGCAGCAGTTGATGATGGCTGTCGATCATACGGCCCTCTTTCATCAGCCGCCGAGTCAACTGCGTATTTGGCAAAGCCACCAGCAGTCCGACCATCGCGACCATAATGCCGGACTCTTCGATACATTCAATCATCGCATCCGCGATGCCTGGTTTTTCGTTGTCGAAGCCCAGAATGAAGCCAGCGGAAATTGAAATACCGTGCTTGTAGACCTGATGCACGCGTTCCACAATCGGCTTCATCGAATTCACCTTCTTTTGTGTCACAGCAAGCAGGTCCGGGTCCGGTGTTTCGATGCCCATAAAGACAAATCGAAAATCGACTCGTTGCATCATCGCCAGCAACTCTTCGTCGTCGGCAAGATTCATCGACGCTTCAGTCGTGAAGTAGAACGGGTAGTTTTTCTGCTTGCACCATTCTTCGAGTCCCACCAGGAATTTTTTTACGAATTTCTTGTTACCGATGAAGTTGTCGTCTGAAATATCCACCCAGCCACGATAACCAAGGTCAGCCAGTCGATCCAATTCGGCGAGCACCTGAGGTACCGTCTTGCTGCGCGGAACGCGGCCATACAATTCGATGATGTCGCAGAACTCGCAGTTGAACGGGCACCCGCGTGAAATCTGAATTCCCGCCTGCAGATAATTGCTGAATTCAACAAGATCGAATCGCGGCGTGGGCGACATTGTCACATCTGGCTTGTCGTCAGTCTCAAACAGCCCGCACGGCTTGCCTTGACGCCAGGACTCAAGCCAGATGGGTATGGTGACTTCTCCTTCACCCAGGACGCGGGCATCCGCTTGGCAGTAGATGTCCGGCTGACTGGTCGGATCCGGGCCGCCGACCACGATGTACTTGCCGTCGCGATTGGCTCGATCAATCAGCGCCAGGATGCCGCTCTGTTGAGGGATCATGCCGCCGGTGCAAATAATATCGGCTTTGTTCCATTCCTGATCGGTGACTTCACGGACATTCAAATCGACGAGTTCAATCGTCCATGTCTGCGGCAGGAGCGCAGCAACGGTGAGCAGGCCGAGCGGAGGTGCAACAGTCTTCGCGCCCGTGGTGGCGGCAGATTCCGTCAGGTTCCAGAAGTTTGATGCCTGAAACAATGGCTGAATCAGAAGGCAATGCAGTTTTTCGTCGGGTTGCCGGGTTGGCTTGGCCATAAATGGTGTCCTGGCTTGATGTGCAGGAACAGGTGATTTTCGGAAAACAGTTCCGCGTTGCGCCGCGAGTGTGGGCCAGTTGGTACGCCGAGTCAATCGAATTGACAGAACGCTGACAGCTTTCGCAAGGACTTCGTCCGGAATGGCACAAATTTCGATCATTGGGCTGAGCACCAGGCTCAGAATTCTGAAGTGGGTGCCCGCGAGTACACTGATCGCGAGTTCATTCGGCGTTCTCCTGTTCTATTTGAAATTTGAAATTTGAAGCGCGGGGCGTTGCCCACGCGGTTAAGCGATTGTGCCATCCTCAACCGCGCGCGGTCATAGATGGATGAATATTAATGTGGATTTTTAAAATCTTCCTGCCTGCAATTCTCCTGCCTGCTCATTTTTTCAATTGATTCGTGTCCTCTGACAACTTGTTAATCGTCCCACCGTGGATATCATTTCGCCTTACTCGTTCAGCACAATTCCCAGCCGCTCCTACCTCTGGAAAATCAATTGAAAACGATACTCGCTCAATTCGACACCGATGTTATTCCCAGCAGTTTTGACCGAGTTGTCGCGGTGGATTCCAATGTTGAACAATTGTTTTCGTACGGTTCTGTCATGCCGGACAATGTGACGGGGCTGGTGCATGGCTTGATGTTTACACGTGGTCCCGCCGATCTGAAGCACTCGGCGATCTTCATCGGAGGAAGTGACGTCGCCGCAGGAGAGGCGCTGCTCCGAGAAGTATCGAAGACTTTTTTCGGTCCGCTGCGAGTGTCCGTGATGATGGACTCCAACGGTTGCAATACGACAGCCGCTGCCGCCGTTGCGAGTGCTCGCAAACATCTGAATCTTGTTGGCTGTCGGGCCATCGTACTTGGTGCCACTGGCCCGGTGGGGCTTCGAGCCGCAGAATTGCTGGCTCTGGAGCAGGCGCACGTCACGCTGGTGTCAAGAACTCTGGACCGTGCGGAATCGGCATGCGTCATAATTCGGACCAAAGTTGCCGATGCTCAAGTCACAGCGGCGTGTGCTTCGCAACCGTCAGAGTTCGAGGAATTGTGCCAGGATGCGACGTTGATCGTGTCGGCTGGAGCGGCAGGCGTTTGCTTTCTGGAATCCGGTGCGTTGCAGAAAATCCAGGGACTCAAGCTGGCGATCGACCTCAATGCAGTACCGCCGGTCGGGATCGCGGATATCGGCGTGATGGATAAGGCGATCGAGAAATTCGGCGTGATCTGCTACGGCGCGCTGGGTGTGGGAGGACTGAAGATGAAGGTCCACAAGAAGGCGATTGCGTCGCTGTTCGAGTCCAACGATCGTGTCCTCGAAACACGCACAATCTATGACATGGCATTGCAGGTCGCCGGCATTGCGACTTAGAACGGATGACAAAACCGTTCTTCATAGCTGGATTCGCAGGAATTCAGCCCGATTTCTGAATTCTTGCGAATCCAGCTACGTGTTTTGTCATGGCCTCTGAATGAATCAGGCTGCTCGCGACTGAACGGGCGTGCCATACAACGCAGGTTGCTGCTGGTACCATTGAAGAATGCCGTTTAGCTTTGCCGTTGTTTCGCTTTCGCCAAATCGTTTGAGCACCCGTTCGGCCATCGGCATTGTGAAGCGGTTCACCAGAGGTCGGACCCAACCGGCCAGTTCAATTCTCTGTCCTGTCGGGGCCTGGCGAAAACCCATGCCGGTCTTGAACTGATCCAGCGACCCGAGTCCCGCCTGAATGGATTCGTAGCCGTAGCTGATCTGTTTCACGTCGCCCGAACGTATGCGATCGTACACAAATCGATACAGTAAGGCGTTGTTCGGAAAGGCATCCAGAAACTGCAATGAGGAACGCACGATCAGCAGATTTGCCACGTCTTCGATCGTGAACGAAATCAGATAGGCCGCCAGCGAATCGCCCACGAACGCAGCCCAGGCTTCAGCGCCTTCCGTTTGAGCAGCTGCCTGGTAATAACGAGTCCAATAGCTTTCAAGATTGGATGGCACTCTTCGTCCTTGCCGCACGAGTGTATCGGCGTTGAGAGGAATGGCGTGCTTCTGCAACAGACTGAAGTCCACTTGTTCGACGCGACAGGCTTCCAGTCCTCGGCGTACCTGAGTCCTGGTGCGGCTCCGGAGCAACGGGAAATCGTAGTTTGGGTCATCACAGATGATCCGAAAACTTTCGATTCCCTGTTCGACCGGACAGCCAAATCTCGCAACCAGCCCGTCTCGTTTCAGGATGCTTCCCAGATCCACTGTGGTTGCATCCACATCGCGATGATACGGAAAGCTCGAATAGACGCCGCGTTGTGTATTGCACCAGTAGAGTCCATTGGCCTCGCGGACCGTGTGCCCGATGCTTTCCAGAAACTGAACAAAATGCTGTGGATTGACGGCCATGTCGATTCTTTGTGGCACACTGTGCGTGTGATGTGGAAGTAGTAGGCCGGACCAGGCGAAACGCAGTTCCGGCAATTTGCCGACCTGCCGGAACGGCGCTCCGCTTGGTCCGGCCTACAGAAGTTTAGCCTTCCTATCAGTTTTGCCTCAAGATCGTTCCCCCGGATCGGCAGTTTCCGCCGGTTTGGAGATCGCCTCTAGCCGTACTTTGGCGATTGAAGTATGTTGATCCCCTGCAGGCACCAACTCCTCATTGTGCCCCGTGTCTCTGACGCGGGATTGTGGCCGGAACACCGCATGCCGTCAGGAAAATGACATGGTCTTGTGGGCAATCACACTCATTTCAACAGCGATGCTGTACTGGATTTACGACGGTTATGGTCGCGCGCTGTTTCTGATCAACGGGATCCGAAAGGCTTTTTGCAGGCAAACCGAGTCTTCAGCCGAGCAATCGAGCGACGCTGACTTGCCCTCCATCACAGTATTGTTGACGGTTCACAATGAGGCCGCCGTGATTCGCACGCGGATCGAAAACATCCTGCAATGCGAATACCCCCCGGATCTGCTGTCGGTGGTTGTCGCTTCGGATGGTTCCACGGATGACACAAATTCCATCATTCGCAGTTTTCGTGAACGAGGTGTTCGCATACACGAAAGCCCGGGACTCGGCAAAACTGCGACTCAGAATACCGCCATCAAGCACATTGTGAGCGAGCTGATTGTCTTTACCGACGCAGATGTCACGTTTGAGCCGAAATTTCTGAACATCATCGCCAGGAAGTTTCAGGATCCTGCGGTAGGTGCCGTCGATGGTCGGCAACTTTACAGTTCGCAGCCGACTCTCGACATACAGACATGTCAGGGATACTACTGGAACTATGAACTGCGGCTGCGAAACCTGGAATCGCAGCTTGGGATCCTGGCCGTTGTCGCCGGGGCCTGCTTCGCCTTTCGTCGCAGTCTATTTCGGACGATGGATCCGGCGATCGGCGAAGACTGTATTGTGCCTCTGGACGTTGCAGCGCAAGGGTATCTCGTGCTGCATGAACCGACCGCCAGAGCTTGGGTCCGCATGGACGACGACACCGCGATGACATTGCGACGTCGAATCCGCATGACACTGCGGAACTGGCAAGGCACATGGACACGCAGTGAATTGCTCAACCCATTTCGATCGCCAGGTTATGCATTCGCGCTGTGGTCACACAAACTGCTGCGCTGGCTGTCACCAGTCTTTCTTGCGTCCGCAACAATCTCGTCTGCTCTGTTGATGGCGACTCAACCGTCGTTCGTCACGCTGGCGGCATTTATGCCATTCGCCATGCTCTTTGCAATGGCGGCCTTTGGAAGATTTGCGTTGCACCGCAGCATCAGAATCCCTGGGGCGGGGACGGCGTACAGTTTCGTGTTGGCCAATGCGGCCTTCCTGATCGGTGTCTGGCGCGCGATCACCGGGCACCAGATTCATGCGTATCGAAATACGTAACGACTGAAGACAGGTGCGGTCGAGATTGATTGTTGACGTTGCTGTGCGGCACAATTGCTTTCGCGAACGGTCTTGATACAGTCACTCCTTGTGGGACGGGCAGCTCGCCTGTTTCTTGCTGACAACCCAGATAGCCAATCTGTCTGCTGTACGAATCAGGAGTTTGCAAATGTGTGCCCCTCGTCTCATGCTTGTCGTTGCCGCTGTGCTGTTTTTTTCTTCGGGGACGAACGCTGTCGCCGAAGATGCCGAATGGGTCTCGTTGTTCGATGGTAAAACCATGGCCGGCTGGGAAAAAGTCGGTAATGACGCGAGTGTCTGGGAAGTGAAAGATGGCGCGATCTGTGGATCAGGTCCGGCGTCGATGCTCGTTTGCACAAAAGGGCCATACAAGAACTTCCGTTACCGGGCCGAGATCAAAATCAACGACCATGGCAACTCTGGTCTGTACTTCCGCACAACACCAAAGCCAGGATTCACCGACGGCTATGAAGCGCAAATTGACAGCACGCACACCGATCCGATTCGGACGGGATCATTGTACGGACATTGCCATGTTTACCAACAGCTCGTCAAGCCGGACACCTGGTTTAAGTACGAACTGGAAGTTCGAGACGATGTGTGGCGCGGCCGCCAGATGACCCGCATCAAGATCACCGTCGATGGCAATGAACTCTATGAGTATCTGGACTTTGGCTTGACCTTCAAAGAAGGACACTTTGCCTTCCAGCAGCATGATCCAGGCAGCAAAGTCAACATTCGCAAAGTTGAAGTCCTGCCGCTGGCCGATTAGTCCCTAAACAAGCGACCTTTGGAGTGCGGTGACTCGTCACCGCTTTCTCCTTCAGGTAATTTGGCTCCGGGAAAGACTTTCGTATGTTCTGCCGCGGGTGGCCGGGGTTGGAGGGCACCAGCCCGAAACCCCGGGGCTTCCTTCGCTCCGCTCAGTCCAGCCCCGGCCACCCGGGCCATCATGGCACAACTGCCCCGGCACTAGATGTTTGCACTATTGGTTCCTGACATTTTTGGAGCGTCCTTCACCCCACTTATCGAGAGTCACTACCATGAAACGTACTTTGATTGCTGCATCCTTACTGTCCACGATCGCTCTGCTGGCCACAACCCAGGCTGAGGATGATCCAAAATTCGGCGACCTGTTTAACGGCAAAAATCTGGATGGCTGGACTCAGCGGAACGGTACTGCTACTTACCGCATCGAAGGAGACTCGATCGTCGGCAAAACGTCAGAGGGCAGTCCGAACTCATTCCTGTGTACCGACAAACTCTACGGTGACTTCCAGTTGACGTTTGAAGTGAAGGTGGATACGGCGTTAAATTCCGGCGTCCAGATCCGATCGCAATCTGAGGGTGACAAACCAGAAGGTCGTGTCAATGGACCGCAGGTCGAAATCTCGCTGGACAAGATGGCGGGCTATGTTTACGGAGAATCCGCAGGCGGCTGGATGACACCGGACGCCGACCGCAAGCCCCATGACTTCTTCAAAGATGGCGAGTGGAACGCTTACCGTGTTGTGGCCAGGGGCAACAAGATTCAGACGTGGATCAACGACCATAAGATCGCGGACACGGTACACGAAGAACGCTTCAAGTCGCATCCCAAAGGATTCATCGGCCTGCAGGTTCATGGCATCGGGGCCGGTCAGGGGCCATACGAAGTTCGTTGGCGCAACCTGAAGCTTCGCGAACTGACGAAATGATCGGTCTGAGGAGATCGAACTCTCTCCGGATTCGCCTTTTCGCGCGAGGTGATTGGATGCATGTTCCGGAGCCGCAGCAGGTTCAGTCGTTTCGTTCGATAATTTCTCTTCATCCGGCAGGATCATAAGCGGGCTCATCATGCAGCGACGCATTCTCTCGATGGTTGGCGGACCATCGGTGGCGGTGAACGGAATGAAAATGTACGCATTCTTCTGACGCAGAATCGCACCGGCGGGGACATCTTTCAGGGGCAGCGGATATCGACTCCAAACGGCCCCGTGCCACCGATAATACATCGTCGGCGCGCCGGTGTGTTTCAGTTCCGGAAGACCTTCGACGGAGTGATCCAGAAACAGCGAAACAAATGAGTCTTTTTGATCTTCAAAAATCACTCCGTGCGATATAGAGGCATCCCAGCCCCAGCATGACGACGATGAACGCAAGGTTGCTCAGAATTGCGTTCCACACATCGAACGTCACGCGTTCTGCTTCAAGATTGGCCCGAGCGTTGCCTCCCTGATTGGGATCGTTGTTGATTTCGACCGATTTTTCTCCGGTCACAATCCATTGCACGGCATTGTCCAGATCACTCGGCTTTGGCAGGATGGTGTGCAGCGGGGCAACGACATAGTCATAAATCCGACAGGGCAGATCGACACTGCCAGGTAGTTTTGCGGACGAGGTCTGCGTCGCAACGTCGTAGAGTCTGACGCTGCGATGATGATCGACCACCATCAATTGCGACTCGTCGTTGTACGCAATGGCGGAGGCGTAGCCGCTTTCGCGTGGAGCCCACGACGAGAACTGTCGGCTCGATCCGTCAAACACCAGCACGGTTCCCTGATGCGTCAGCACTGCGGCACTGCTTCCGTCCGGAGCGCATTCGGCGACTCGCGGCTTTTGACCGTCAGGCAGCGTGGATTCCGCGATTACTTCAAACGTAGTGGCGTCCACCGCAATCACTTTACCATCCGCACGGGCGATGATTGCAACGTTACCGCCCACAGCCAGAATCGCGGATTCCTTCCATTGCAGATCCTTGGTTTCATCGGCGACGTACTTGCCTTCGGCTGTCCGATTGATTCGACGAATCTCACCCGCATTCAGTGCCAGAAATGAACTGTCGGTCGGATTAAAGGCAACCGACGATCCTGCGGCGATGACCGGAAATCCCTTTTCGCTGAGATTTTCGAATGCCTTGGCGGAAGACGACGACAACAGACCGCCAAAGATACCCTTGATAAACGTTTGAGCTTTCCGTTCCTGGTCTGTCTGACCGACAAACCGATAAACTCCGCGTGAGCCGGGCAGAAGGACGTCGCCATCGGTCGTCTGAAAAATCCCGAACATGGACTCCGGCGTCTGAGATTCCGGTTGCAACTCAAACTGTTCATCCGCATTACCGTTAAGTATCGTTGAAGGACCGGTTCCTCCGACCCGACTCATCGTCGGCTGCAAAGCCAGAATGCGTTTCCCATCACTGCTCACAGAAACACGGAATCGGTGTCCCGAAAACACGATCCGCTGCAAAAACGCGGGAATCTGGTCGCCACCTTCTGACTGAGCCACCGGCACCCAATCGCCCTTTGCCTGATCCCAGCGATGCACCGTTCGTCCTCCATCCACACCAAAGACTTCACCGCCGTTCGCCGAGATTTCACTGACTCGCCGAGCCTTGACGATGAACTCATTCATTGAATTATGCGCCACGCCGATCAGTGTCACTCCCAGCCAGAACAGGATCACCAGAATCAGCGACACGACAGCATTTCGCCAGATCGCGCCGGTCAGAGCGGATACGGAAAAGTAGATGGAAAACAGAAATACATACAAAGGAATGCACCACAGCAACTCAGGACGCCACATCTCGAGACGAATCCCCAGCAGCAACCAAATACCGGTCACCAGCAAAGTCGCGCAGATCAGAGTGAAGACGCAGCCGCCCAGAAATTTCGTGAGAAACAGCATCGCACGATAGACAGGCTTGCTGAGGAGCAAGGAGATCTCACCCGGTTCAAACGTCCGTGGAATCAGCGTCGCAGTGAAGAGCAGCGACGCGAAGACTCCGACAATTCCCAGAAAGAATCCCAACACGATCGTAATAATGCCGTCGATCGCCTGCTTCATCTGCGATGGGAGAATTGGCAGAGGACCGGTGACGTCGAATCCAGCGTAGGTGAGTGACAAGGCAGTTCGTTCACTGACACTGATGTAGCGTGCGAATGCTTTCTCAAGGCGTCGCAGATTTCGATTTGCCCGCTCATCAACGGCCAGCGATTCCGCATCGGGCTTCCGCAGTTCTTCATCCAGTTCGACGTTTTCAAAGGCGGCCGCGTGGTAAAACTCCGGTTTCTTCAGCAGTTCGTTCACCGTGTTGACCACAAAGTGACGACCGCCGCCCCCACGTTGGCCGCGACGTCCATCAGACGCCTTGTCAGGCTTCGTGAATTCGACAAACTGTTCCTGCTGTTTTGCGTTCAGCAACGACCAGATGTGCCCTTCGGGCGTCTGAGCCTCAGCCTGGCCGTCGGACAGTGCCTGGACAAATTTCTCCGGATCAACGAGTTCCTGATGCCGTAACCCGGTATTTGCAGCGGTGAGCAATCCGATGGGAAGTAGTGCGAGCAGCAGCAACAGAATCCCGCCAAGAGCCAGCCATAACACCATTGATGCGGCAGCTTCACGGAGCGAATCCTTCAGAATGGCAAAGTAGGCTTTCATCGACGATCGGCTCCCACGATATTCATAAACACTTCTTCCAATGTTTTTTCGCGACGTGCGATCTGCCAGATGCTGACCTGCTCGGCACGCAACGTATCAACAAGTTTGTCGAGTTCCGCTTGAGACCGAATTGCGACTTCCACTTCGAACGCATCTGCCGCGACGACACGCACAACTGCTCCTGCCAGAGAATTTGTTGCATTGCGTACCGCAACTTCCTGACCTCGCAACTGCAGAAACACGGCAGAATCCGTGAGCGCCGCCTTCAGGTCTTTTACAGTGCCTGTGAGCAGACATTGCCCGTGATTGAGAATCGCCACGCTGTCACAGACCAGTTCAATCTCCTGCAGCAGGTGACTGTTGAGGAACACCGAATGGCCCTCAGCAGCAAGTCGCTGGAGGACTTCGCGGATTTCACGGCGTCCGACAGGATCGACACCGTCGGTGGGTTCATCGAGCACAATCAATTGCGGCTTGTGAATCATCGACTGCGCCAGCCCAAGTCGTTGCAACATGCCCTTCGAATAGCCGGACACGCGATCTTTCTCGCGACCCCACAAACCGACTGATTCCAGCAGCGGTTGACGACGTTGTCGAATCTCTGACATCGACAGGCCACTCAACGCACCGTAATACTCCAACGCCGTGTTCGCGGTGAGATGCCGCGGAATGCGATGGTTCTCTGGCAGGTACCCCACTTCCCGCCGTGCAGCTCGTGAGCCTGCAGCATGCCCCAGGACTGAGGCCGATCCACCCGTCTTGCGCACAATCCCGAGCAGAATCTTGATCAGCGTTGTCTTGCCCGCACCGTTTGGTCCAAGCAACCCATAAATGGTGCCTCGCGGGACATTCAGCGAAACGCCTTTCAAAGCGTGAAAAGACTTTCGACCAAATAACCCGCTGCGATACGTCTTCGAGACGTCGGTCGTCTGAATGACGAAGTCCGGATTTTGATTCATGCGTTGCTCGTAGAGATTCGTTTTTCGACGCGATCCATAATCGAACGTGGGATAAGCTTCCAGCTTGTCAAATTTCTCAAACAATCCTGAGTTTTCACAAAGCGATGGCAAGCTGGAAGCATACCTCACATTGAAGTCCTGAACATTCGAAAGTCAAACAGCCTTCCGCTGATCGAGCCTGTTCGTCGCCGACGTTCGAAAATTCTGACAAACATCCATTCTTCCTGTGAATTGTCCGCACCGTATTAACATTTTCACCCCACGTCAAAGCCTGAGCCCTGTTCAGCAATCGTTGAGAGCGTTGTTTTGCTGAGAAGGATCCAGACGACCACTCACCTGCGTTTTCGGCCCAAAGGGCCATCCGGTCCAATAGCCTGGCCCGGAGGGCCAGGTCCATGAGCAGAAAAATATCGTTCAGGCCCAACAGGCCGGCCATTCGGCGTGCACTGGAGATGAACTGCCGACCCGTTGGGCCTGCACGATGGTTTGGTGGCGATTTCCCTGGCTCGCTCGGCCAGGCTACCTGAATTCTCACCCCTGAATTCAATGCCAGGATTCCAGGCCAATTTCATCCTTTCACGCGACAGTAAATTTTGGGGACCGTCCTAGCGCGGCGAAGCCGCAAATCCGAAGTCCGAATTTCGAAATCCGAAAAAACTACGGCCGAAAAGATGCGCGGAAAATACGCAGTTGTTGAAATGAAAGAATCAAAGCCTGGGTCGTGCAGGCTGTATCCACTTGGCAAACCATGTGGCCTGCCGTACTGTTCACGTATCCCAGGTCGATGTTTTTGCACGCGCCTTGCTTCTGTCAATGCGTCCAGAACGGAAACACCATGCCGCGAATTCTCATTGCCGAATGCAAACAGGAAGTCTCCACCTTCAATCCACATCTCAGCGGATACGAAGATTTTGGAATCCGACATGGAAGAGAGTTGATTGATTACCACCGCACAGTGCGTAATGAAATCGGCGGCGCGTTGACAGTCTTCGATACAGCAACCGACATATTGATTATTCCCGCGTACAGTGCATTTTTCATCTCGTCAGGCGGCACGCTGGCCAAAGCGGCGTGGGAACGAATTGCGGGCGAGTTTCTGGATGCGATTCGGGCTGCTCCGCCGGTGGATGGCGTTTATTTCTGCATGCACGGGGCCATGGCCAGTGAGGAAGAACTTGATCCCGAAGGCTGGTTGCTGGCAGAAACACGCAGGATTCTTGGCAAAAAAATCCCAATCGTGGTTTCCCTGGATCTGCATGGAATACTGACAGACCGCATGCTGGAACACAGCGATGCGATTGTCGCCTACCACACGTATCCACATGTGGATTTCTTCGAAACAGGCGAACGCGCGGCGCGGTTGCTGCTGAAGATTGTCGCGGGCGAAGTCAAACCTGTGACGGTGAAAGTGGCCATCCCGGCGCTTGTGCGCGGTGATGAACTCATTACGGCCACCGGCCGCTTCGGCGAATGTATCCGTATGGCGCAGGCGGCTGAGACCGGTCCACGCGGGCTTTCGGCCGGGATGTTCATTGGCAATCCATTTACCGATGTTCCGGCACTGCAGACGTATAGTTTTGTTGTGACCGATAACGACGTCGAACTTGCGAAACGTGAAGCATTGCTTATCGCGGCGAAGTTCTGGGAAAACCATACCAGCATGCAGGTGCCGCTCGTCAGTCTCGACGAAATGGCGAAACTCACGCTGGCACATTCAACAGGCACAATTGCTCTGGTCGATGCAGCCGACGCGACAAGTTCCGGTGCATCGGGCGACAGCAATGCGATCCTGCGAAAACTGATGGAAGTGGGGTATGGCGGCCGGACGCTGCTGCCCATTGTCGATGCGCCAGCCGTGATGGCCGCATTCGCCGCTGGAATCGGCGCCAGAATTGAAACGACGGTTGGCGGCACGCGCGATCCGGTCCGTTTTCAACCGTTGAGAATCACGGCCACGGTGCGACTGCTGTCCGACGGTCGATTTCGCAGTGAATCCTTCGGTGAAGAATGGTTGGCTGGCCCCACAGTCGTGCTGGAAGCGGACAACTTCACGATTGTTGTCAGCAGCAATCCCGTCAATCTTTACGATCGGTCTTTTTACTTCGCGCACGGTCGGAGTCCGCAGAACTTCGCTACCGTCGTGGTGAAATCACCACATTGTCAACACCATATGTACGCCGACTGGTGTGCGAAAATGATCAACGTGGATGCCCCGGGGGCGTCATCCGCCAACCTGCCGTACCTTGGCCACACGCGCTGTCCGCGGCCGATCTTTCCGCTCGACAAGAATGCCGAATTCCGGCCTGAGGCGAGAATCTTCATGAGACCGTGATGGCACCTCTCGCACCTCTCGCACCTCCCGCACCATCCCACACCATCGTTACAACCGGAGTGCCGAGTCTCTGGCTGTGGTGACAAAACGCAACACCGCAGCAACTCAAGCGAAAACTGCAACCTAGCTTTCAGGTTGTCGCCGGTGCATAGTCACCCCAGCAGTTGCGACATGATCCAATCATCAGCACATGAACCACTGCTCAGAGATATCTACCATGGCGCTTCAGTCTTTCAATTATCGACTTGTCACCCGCAGCGATTTCGATGGTCTGGTCAGTGCGGCATTGTTGCGTGAACTGCAGATGATCGACGACATCAGTTTCGTGCATCCGAAAGACATGCAGGATGGACTGATTGAAATCACTTCCCGTGACATTATTACGAACCTGCCCTACGTTGCTGCCTGTCACCTGTGCTTTGATCATCATCACAGTGAAGTACTGAGAAATGGGAGCACTGTACGACAGAATTACATTCTGGATCCCGATGCCGATTCTGCAGCCCGCGTTGTTTACAACTACTTTGGTGGTGCCGCCCGCTTCAGGAATATCAGTCTCGACATGATGACGGCGGTCGACAAATGTGATGCGGCTCGCTTTTCCCGCGAGGAGATCCTGTTGCCAAAACGCTGGGATCTGCTGAACTTTGTCATGGACCCTCGAACCGGCCTTGGACGTTTTCGTAACTTCCGCATTTCAAACTACCAATTGATGATGTCATTGATCGATTTTTGCCGCAGCCATACCATCGAACAGATCCTCGCCCTGCCGGACGTCCGCGAACGAGTGGAACTGTACAATCTTCAGCGGGAGGACTTCTGTGCACAGATCGCACGCTGCTCCGGCATGTACGGCCATGTGGCCGTGATCGACCTGCGTGACGAAGACGTGATCTTCTGCGGCAATCGGTTTCTGGCCTACGCCCTGTTGCCGGAGTGTAATCTCTCTGTGCATCTGCTTCGCGGCAAGCAACCAGGCATGACGGTCATCGCCGTTGGCAAGTCGATCCTGAATCGCACCAACCCGGTCGATGTGGGCAAGGTGATGCTCAAGCATGGCGGTGGAGGCCATGCGGCCGCCGGAACATGTCAGATTCCTTCCGAACATGCGGACGGGCTTGTCCCGGAAATTGTCGATGCGCTGAATCAGTCGATCGAATTGTCGGAAGCCGTCCGGGAACTTGTTGCGGCGGTATAACGCGACAGTCAGACGATACTTCGGCAAAAATTTCCCGCGAGCACTTTCATCTTGCTGTTGCTGATTTCCACGGGCCGCCTCTAAACTTCCGCTCCGCTGCATTTGGCGAAGGAATCGCCCTGATTGCAGCTGTTAACGGTCAGCAAAATGGAATTTGCAGGAGACGCATCGGCGTCCCGGAGATCATCATGGATTTGAGCGCCTGGGTTCGCGGTCTGGGAATTGCCATTCGTCACGTCCGAGGTCCTGCGAAGCGCACGCGGCGATTTCGAATGGCACTCCATGCGGCCACGTCAGCGAGTGTGGATGTACTGGAAGCTCGCGTGCTGTTGACTTCTGACTTCGGCGACGCTCCGGATACGTCGGATAGCACAGGGGCAAACGATTATCAGACACTGGCCGCCAACGGTGGCCCCAGTCATGTGATTGATGCGACGAAGACCACGCTGTTTCTCGGCGGCGGAGTCGATGGCGAAGCAGGAACGCACCAGAGCATTGCAGCGAACCTGGACAATCTGTTCACTGCCGGTGGCCGCAACGATGAAGACGGCGTGATGAGTTCGCTCGATCTCAGTGCGACGATTGGTTCATTTCCAAAAGTGACATTGTCGGTGACCAACACGACGGGCACGACAGCGACTCTGTATGGCTGGATCGACTACAACCACAACGGGATCTTTGAAAACGCTGCCGAGCATGCACAAATCTTTGTTCCTTCCGGAACCACCGCGGGGCGCTTCACGCTAACATTTCCGAAGTTGATTGGTGACATTGCCGGGAGGACGTATGCTCGGTTCCGTCTGAATTCCGAGGTCGCCCCTGCAAATCCCACCGGCCCTTCGAGCGGAGGTGAGGTCGAAGACTACAGCTTTCAGATCATGCAACGGGTCAAGCAACCCGTCGAGATTTCCAGCACGATCCGCGTCGCCGGTGATCTCAATGGCGGACCAGTTCTGGTGCCGGATGACGGATTTGGCTTCGTCAGCAGCGCGGCAGTTGGCGATCTGGATGGCAATGGCGTCGTCGATTTGGCGGTCGGTGCGGCTGGGGAAATTGAAAGCAACTCGGATCGTGGTGCTGTTTACATTATGTTTCGCAACGCAGATGGATCAGTGAGCAGTTCTGTCAGGATCGCGAATGAACTCAATGGGGGTCCGATGCTTTCGATCGGAGATCACTTCGGTTCAATTGTAAAGGCATTGGGAGATATTGACGGTGACGGGATTGTCGATATCGCTGTGGGGGCTGTCGACAGCAATTTCAATGGGTCCGTCTATATCATGCATCTCAATGCCGATGGCACCGCAAAGAACTATACGAAGCTGGCCAGCGGACAGAATGGGGTGCCGCATCTGGCGGCAGGTGATGGATTTACTGTGGTTGCACCATTGGGAGATCTGGACGGAGATGGCATCATCGACATTGCCGTCGGTGCGCCTGGTACAGACGGTGCGGGGATCGACAGAGGGGCCGTCTATATTCTCAGACTCAATGCCGATGGGACCGTGAAGGGTTCCAATATCATCGAGAATTCAGCTACGTGGAATCCCTGGACTGAAGACGATGACTCCTTTGGTGAAGACATCACGGCGCTTGGGGATCTTGACGGCGACGGCGTGGTTGATCTGGCCGTGATGTCGGAAACTCCAGACCTGGTAGATTCCCGTGCAGTCTTCAATATCCTGAAATTAAAGTCAGACGGCACGCTGAAGAGTGTGAAGAGACTTGAGTCTCGATCACAACTATCCGCGAATCAATTCTTCTTTTCGATTGCGGCCGCAGGAGATATCGACGGGGATGGTGTTGGTGATCTGGCGATTTCCGGGTCTGAAGTCACCGCCTTCAATTCCTGGTCCAGCATCATCATGCTTCTTAGCCTGACTGCCGATGGGAGGATCAAGAACAGCACAAAACTACCGGCGCTGGATGTCGGAGCAACGGATAATATATTGAGTACATTGACGAGCATCGCTCCGATGGCCAACGCCGACGGCACTCTGACGTTTGCCGTCGGTATGCCGTTTTTTGGGGGTTATCCGAACTCAAGTCCAGGTCTGACAGTACTCTCGCTGGTCAATTCCGTTCCGGTCACTATTGTGCCAGCAGTCCCTGTACTGAGCGGGAACTCGACATCAACGACCGATCCACGTCCAACGATTACATGGAACGAAAGTGTGCGCGCTGCGGAGTATGAAATCTGGCTTACCAAGGTGAACACAGGCGAAGTCCTGTTGAGGTCAGTCGCCGTCACGGCGACTTCGTATTCACTCACTTCGGATCTCGGGATCGGAAAGTACACCGTCTGGGTGCGTGCGAAGAACGATATCGGCTCGTCAGCATGGTCTCAGGGCTTCAACTTTGTCGTCAATTCGCCAGCGACGATCATCTCGACGCCGGACGGTCTAAAACGACGACCCGAGTTGAAATGGCAGTCACTGGCCGGTGCTGTCAGGTATGATGTCTGGCTGAGCGACACGAGAACGCCCTACGTGGCGTTTGTCAACAAACGCACAAATTCGCAACAGACGGCGTTCGTGCCGGATATGAACTTGCCCGATGGCCGTTATCGGTTTCAGGTTCGCGGTGTTGCTGCCGATGGGACCGTCGGGGAGTGGTCAATCGCCGATGACTTCGCGGTGAAGACCTCTTCCACAATCCGCGAAGTTTCTGATCAGTATACGCTGCGCCCACAAATTCAGTGGACGCCAGTTCCAGGAGCGGCGTTTTACGATGTGTATATCAGCACTTTGCCGTCCGGCTCAGTCCGCATTCAGGCGCAGGTGGATGCGTGGTACAACGAAAAGTTCAAACCCGCAGCAGATCTCGCAGTTGGCAACTACCGCGCTTGGGTGCGTCCTGTGGCGGCAGACGGCAGTCGCGGCGACTGGTCGCCCGCTGCTGATTTTTCAGCAGGTGTGATTCCCACGCTCGTTGTGAACAAGACAGAATTCCGGTTCAACGAACAGATCACGTTACAAATGCCAGAACTGCCAGAGGCAAAGTACGTGCAGATCTGGGTGGACGATCCCGCACCAGGGTTGCCTCCAGCTCCAGGCGGCGGGCGTGATTATTCTTACAAGTCATCATTCGTGATAGACTTTGAGGTACAAGGAAAATACCGAATTTGGACGCGCGTCATCGCCCAGGATGGAAGTACCAGCCGATGGTCTGCACTGGTCATTTTTACGGTGAAAAGCGCTCCCTATGATTTGACGGTGATGAACCAGCCAAAAATGACCGATCGTCCGAGGATCGAATGGCCAGCCGTTGCCGGAACTGCGAAATATCAGGTTCGAATCCGGGATATCGACACATCCACAGTGCAGACAATCGAAACAACGGCTCCTAAGACGTTGTTGAACCTGGAGCAATCTTTGCCGCTTGGAAGATACGAGGCTGAAGTTCGAGCTGTCTCTGCAGACGGAACCGATGGATTCTGGTCAGTCGCCCGACCATATGTAAGTCTGCCCTCACTGATCCTGGTCCCGATTTTGCCGACGGTCAATACGACTCCGACGCTGCAATGGAATACCATGCCCGGTGCTGTCAGCTACGACGTTGTTGTTCGGACCCAGATCACGCATCGTGTTGCATATACAGTGAGAGGCATCGATGCAACCAGTTACACGTCACCAAAACTTTCACTCGGGAACTATGAATTATGGGTGATTGCGAACGGAATGAACGGGCTTCGCAGTGCATGGGCTTCCGAGGAATTCAAGGTGATCGCACCGCCAAGGCCAGTATTGACTGTTGGCGGGCCTGGCTATGCATACGGTGACCCTTTTGGTTTTCCAATTTCCTGGATTGGGGTCGCAGGTGCCGACCACTACGATCTATGGATTACAGATGAATTCGGACGCAATGTCGTCAGAGAGCTCAACGTGCCTTCAACTGCTTACTCTCTTAACGCGATCTTGCCGCGTGCAATGTATCGGATCTGGGTTCGAGCAGTGTACACCGATGCCACATTCAGTCCCTGGAGCATTCCTGAAACGTTCCAGGTCTATTAATTCGGAAGAGGCAGTCGGCCAGAAGGACGTGTAAATGATCCATCCCGATTGACTGAGTCTTCAGAGCGGTGATGATTTCATCGGTGCTGCTCAGATCAACATTCGGCATGTGACCCCAGCGTTCGATTGGCAGCGGATGGGGAACGTTGTAGAATCGCCGCATGAGTACCGCATCCCAGTTTCAGCCGATTTCCGTTCGCGATTACCTGGCCGGTGAGCAAATTGCAAAACGGAAACACGAATACGTCGATGGCGTCGTGTATGCGATGGCTGGCGGGACAGTGCAGCATAGCCGGATCGCTTCGAACGCAACAGGAACATTGCATGCGCAGCTTCGTGGACATAAGTGCGAGGCGTTCAACTCCGACATGAAGGTCCGCGTTCGCCTGAGGCGGGGAACGCGATTCTACTACCCGGATGTCTCGGTCGTTTGCCCGCCCAATGCGGAGAGTGACAGTTTCCACGACACCCCGGTCGTGATCGTCGAAGTGATCTCGGAATCCACGCGGCGGACGGACAAATGCGAAAAGAGTGAGGCGCATTTGTCAATCGACTCACTGTGCGTCTACGTGCTTGTCGAGCAGGCATCGGCAGCCGTGCTTGTTTATCGACGCGGCGACCGTGGTTTCGATCGTGAGGTTTACACGGGACTCGATGCGATCATCCCGCTGCCTGAGATTGAGTGCGAATTGGCGCTTGCCGAACTCTATCAGAACGTCGAATTCGTCCCCGTCGTTACCGATGACGACGACGGCGACTCATGAGTCAGTTGCCCGGTCACTCCGTGGCGGGAACAGACTTCCGTAGCCTGGACATTCATGTCCGAGTTGCTTGCCAGGAACCGTCGCATTGTCGAACGGATGTCAAGGAACAACATGCTTCGCTTCGGCGGTGTTTCATGGCCATGCGACGGACATGAATGTCCATCCTACAGATGATCCAGCCCCTCGGCCTGATTCTTCAACGTTGTGATGATTTCGTCAGTACTGCTCGGGTCAACGGCGCGGCAGGATTCGGTGAGGATGGACGCGAGCTCCGCAAGGTCGTGACGCCATTCGGCGGGATCAAGGCCGGGCGGTTCCAGTTGAGCGAACTCGCCGCACAACAGAATCATGCGCAGGCAATGCCGAAACATGATCCCTTCCTGCTTCGTCAGTTCACGCGCACGCACGTAGCGATCAAAGTTGCCTCCAAATCGCAGTAGATCGCCGATACACCAGACGCTGCGAACATAGACGTCGGAAATCCCGGGATACTCGCTGTGGAACAGCATCCGCATTCGATCACCCAGCGGCAATGGATAGATGCGACGGCGATTCACTTCGTCATAATATCCGGTAATCTCCTGTTGAGTCACAATGCCACGTGACAAGAGCAGCGGATTCAGATAGTCGGTCGATAGCGAGCCATCCGGCATCATCTCGGGCGAAGGAACCCGCACCTGGCTGGCTACCGATGATGGCAGATCCAGAGCGCTTTCGAGCAGTTGCAGGCGTTCCTCGTAGTTGGCCTTATGCATCTGTTCGGCGAGAAACACTCCGTAGATCGAATTGATACTGCGAAACGGCAACAGCAGCGACATCTGTTCGGTCGCGATCGCCAGACGCGGCGAATACTCTGACAGCATCACTTCTTCAGCGCTCGGCGGTTTCGGTTCTCGCTTTGATGGCTTCGATGCATGTCCGGTCGCTGCGCTGCCTTCTTTACGGGCTTCCTGAATCATCTTCCCCAGGAGACCCACGTGAGGCGGGTCAGCAGACTCGGACGGCTCATCTTTGACCAAAGCAGCCTGATTGGCTGAATCATCAGGCGACTCAATCGCGGCCGGAGCATCGGCTTCTTCAGAATCCGGGGCATCATCGCCCGCAACGTCGTCTCCGAAGTCTTCCGGCGCTTCGATGGCATCGAAGTGAATGACTTCACCGACTTCGCCACCAACCGCGTCTTCCTCGACCATCGGTGCAAGATGTGACGACACCCAACGGCTGTCGCGTACAGAAACTGTTGCCGTAGTAAACGCCGTCAGCAGTTCGCTTGTCACATCACCCGCGCGGACGGAATGAAATACCGGTCCCTCCGTATTTGTTCCGGCGATGAGGGAAACCGAAGATTTTGGTGGTGGTGGATCGAGCGTGATGAAGCCGCCGGCCTCCAGCGTGATCAGCATGCGCACGAGCTGTTTTTCCGCGTCGTCTTTTTCGGCGGAATCCAGCAATCGGCGGCGAACGGCGTCCTGTAACGTCATCACCATTCCGGACTTCCGAATAAAATACGCCAGCAATCGCCACGGAAATCGACCGCGACTTGCCAGCTTGGCCGCAGGAGCTTCCCGCAGTGTCTGAAACTGTCGCTCGGTCCAGTATTGCTGGCCGTCGCGTCGTCGCGGCATCTTTTTCTTAAGATTCTTTTTCGCGCGAAGCAGCATGGGATCCTTGCTGTCTTCCGGGATCTCATCGTACTTCTGCTGCCAGCGAAACATGCGGACATCGTCTTCGTGAGCAACCGCAAACACATATCCCCGCGTGTCAAACTGTGGTCGTCCGGCCCGCCCAAACATCTGATGAGCGGAGCTTGCTTCGATCAGCTTCATCGCCCGTGGTGGTCCTTTGAGCAGCGATGTCATCACAACAGATCTGGCCGGAAGGTTGATGCCCGCGGCCAGAGTTTCCGTACAGACACAGATGCTCAGCAGCTTCTTTTGAAACAGCTTTTCGATGATGCGACGATACTTTGGCAGCAGTCCCGCATGATGAATTCCGACACCGCGCATGAGGAATTGTTTGAGTTTCCCGCCAGCTCCGATCGACCAATCGACCTGTTCAATTTCGGCCGCCAGAAGTTTCTGCTGACCGTCAGCCAGCATCCGTTTTCCTTTGAGCTGTTCGGCGACGCTCCAGCATTCGTTGCGGTTGAAACAGAATACCAAGGCCGGTGTGTAGCGCGCCTCTTCATCGCCCTCGGCCATGATCTCCAGCTGGTCCGCCAGGAACTCATCGGCGATCCAGCGAAAATCCAGCGGCACCCGACGTTCATCGCTTTGCAGCAACCGCAGTTTTCGCGAATGCTGTCGAGCCAGCCAGACAACAAAATCAACTGCGTTGCCCACCGTCGCACTGATCAGCAGCAGCTTCGTGTGTTTTGGGAGCAGCCCCAGGGACAATTCCCACACGATGCCTCGTTCGGGATCATTAAAACTGTGAAACTCGTCCATCACAACCGCAGAGACGTCGTCGAACGAGACTTCTTCCGGTGAGAGCAATCGATTGAGCAGGATCTCGGCGACGACGACCAGAATTCTGGCATCTGGATTTTCGCGACGATTACCGGTCACCAATCCGATGTCCAACGCAGAAAATCCCCACCGCACAGCCGACTCCTGCAGTTCGCGGAATTTCTGCTCAGTCAAAGCAATCAGCGGCGTCGTGTAATACGCGCGCCGACCTGTGAGCAATGCTTCGTAGAGTGCGGTTTCCGCGATCAGGGTCTTCCCGGTGCCGGTCGGCGCGCAGACAAGAATTCCGTCTTCGGAATCGAACCACGTCAGAATCGCACTTTCCTGAAATGGATACGGAGGCCACGGCAACTGATCCAGATACCGCAGTGCAATTTCGTCGGAAGACGGGAAGGCCGTGTCTGAATCCATTCGTGTCCACTGATTCTGTCGAAGCGTGATTGCTGATGAGGAGGCAGCCTGTTACATGGCCGCTTTTGATGCAGTGTAACCGCCCGCA
The DNA here is from genome assembly GCA_043722015.1 of Candidatus Kuenenia sp. Classification (GTDB taxonomy): domain Bacteria; phylum Planctomycetota; class Planctomycetia; order Planctomycetales; family Planctomycetaceae; genus SXXK01. Next base: position 25,853 of record JAYSPO010000158.1, read on the forward strand.
ACCAGAAATGCAGTTCCGGCATCAGGCAACTCAGAACGCAGTGCTGTCGCTGGCCTGGTCCTTCACTGGTGTTGATGATCGCCCTCTGGAGGCAAGCTTCATAATTGCGTATCCGGGTAGCAAAAAATCGTTTGGCATAATATTGTTTAACCGCGTGGGCAACGCCCCGCGATTGGCACCTCAGCGCGGCCCGATGGGCACGCGGTTAAGCGAAGGAACTTCTACGCTGGTGCTTACGCCGCACAATTACTGAAAAACAAGTTGGAGCCCCCCTATGAACTCACGATGCGTCCAGTCGTTAATCCCTGTCGCTTTCGCGGTCACGTTGATCGTCGTCTGCAGCAGCAGCACGTCAGGCTTTCCGCAGCCATCGCAGGTGAACAATCCCCCGAAAACGCCGCAGCAATCCGCACCGCCGACTTCGAATGTCGCCAATGGTCTGGAAGTTCTCAAGGCAGACGAAGGAACATGGGATGCCGCGGTCTCACTCTGGCTACGTCCCGACAGTGAGCCGATCAGGAGCCGCGCGGTCGTCACGGCCCGGATGGCGGTAGGCGGCATGTATCTGGAGCAACGGTTCGAAGGCAAATTTGGTCCGGAAATGGAGAACAAGGCCTGGAGTACTCTTTCTTTCACGAAGTTCAACGCGACCACCGGTGTGTACGAGACAGTCCGCATGGCCAGTTCGGAGTCGCCCATGATCATCGTTCGCGGCAAAGCCATTTCGGATGAAGAGCAGGGATTGTCAATGGAACTCAAAGGCGATTACATGCTCATGGGCACCAAAGCGACCGAACGCGACGTGATCCGACACGAAGGGCCGGACAAGTGTGTGATCGAATCATGGATGTCGTTCGCGGGTTCGGCGGAGTACAAGGGAGCCGAGTTTGTCCTCACACGAACAAAATCTGCGTCGAATTCTGAGACCAGCGAGGCAACCGAAAAGCCCCGATTAAGGCTCGGCAATTTTTCGGTGAGCCTTGCGGTCAAGGACCTTGCAGCATCCCGTGCGTTTTATGAAAAACTCGGCTTTCGAGTCTTCGGCGGGGAGATAAAAAGGGGGCAGGTCTCAATTCAAAGAGTCCTGACCCCTTAATTACTCATGCCTTCGTCATCACTGAAGATGATCTGAGAATTGTGCTGTCGCGAGTTTTCCCGCAGCAGAACGGCGAGCTGTTTGCCGTCTGGTGATCGGATAACGCCCGGTTCACAGATGTGGTGCGAAGATGAACTGTCGATGACTTCGGGAAACGACCAGGACAGGCCCCCGTCCGTCGAAAGTGTTTTGTACAACGTAAATGTGACAGGTTTGGTCTGATGTGGAGCGCTGGTGAAGTAACGACCGTCGTCATGAAACATCGCCAGATAGTGTCCTGGACCGGTTTTCAGATCCGTGACACATCCCATCGTGACGATGCCGCCCCAGTCGCCGACGGGTTTAATGTCGGACCATGTGGCTCCGTCATCTTCCGTTACCGCCATGCGGCAGGGAAACAGGCCGGAGAACATGATGATGCGTTTCTTCCCATCCGCCGAGATGACGCGACGCAGCGTCGGCACTTCCTTTGAAGTGGCCCAGCTTTCAGGAACAGGCAGCCGATCACTCCAGGTGATTCCGCCATCAGTCGATCGCTTGTAGACAATGCCACCCTTGCCGTGGCCCTTCGGATACACACACAGAATC
>JAYSPO010000159.1:0-1606 GCA_043722015.1 Candidatus Kuenenia sp.
AATGACAAGGAGGGATCACGGTATTGCTTCCCGATCGACCCCAACAGCATCCCGAATCCCAACAACCGGGAATATTTTGATTTCGTGGCCACGGCGACGTTCAACTTCGGCCTGACAGCAATTCCACCCACATCGGCGACAGTCGGAATGGCACCGATCGGCATCATTCCCAATCGGAACAACGACTACAAGTACAGGTGTGATGAACCACCGCATGAGGAAAAAGTGAGCTGCTGCATCGGCAAGGAAAATGTGGTCTACAGTCAAGACTTCGAGAGTGTGGGTCAGATTATCTCTGGATATCACAATGCGAACGAACTCGAAAACAGCGTGCGTGTTCCAGGAAGGTACCTCGTGACCAATGTTGAAAAGTTTCCGAAAGTGTGCAAGAATTGGGTGCTCCCGATCGCTTGCCAAGAAACGAAAGACATCTACGGGAACGTACTGCTCGTGAATGGCTTGACCAACCAGATGGCACCGTCAGCTCTGACACATGTGATCTGGGAACATCAGCTTGTGTTGACTCCCAGCGGTGATAACCCGACGACATATCGCGTCTGCTTCCGGTATCTGCCGTTGCCGCAATGCTGCTTCGACATTCCGGCAAGACCCACTCTCGTAGTGAAGAACATGTTCGGGGCTGTCCCATTGACAGATGTCAAAGATGAAGACACGGGTTGCGGGCGTCTGTACTCCGCGACGTTCTCTGCAGCGGGGATCCTGAATCTGGAAATCCACCTCGCGGGAAACGGGATGGGAGACGGCAACGACCTCGCAATCGACAACATTTCCGTGGCTCAGATCGTGAAGATCCCCTCGAATCTGTTGACGTTCTCAACGAACGCGACGGCTGTAGTGGACGGCAACTTCGATGTCACTAGCGTCATCCCAACGGGTTTGGATCCGTCCTGCACCTGGGATTGGGAGCTCTATCGGGGGAATGCACCGAATGTCATGGACCCTGCTCTCTTCACTCTCGTGCAACCTGGACCTCAATCCAATCAAACGACTAGTACATTTACCGGCCTGCCCGAAAAGGATGTAAATGGTGTGTCGATTTTGTATTGGGTCAAGCTGACGGTTGAGTGCGATTGCAGCAAGGGTGGAGTCTATCGAGCAGCCGGCCAGCTTCCTGCGTTGAGAAAGCTGAACGTGGAGAGCAAATCGATCGAGGATAAGAATCCCCAGCTTGTAAAGAACAGGAAGGCAGTGCCAGCGCAGGTGCCTGCGAAGCGTTCTAAATGACGTTCGACCGTCTGCGACAGCAGAGAACGAACTCGCGTGCGACTCGCCGCCCGGACCGCCAGGTCCGGGCGGGTCGGACCGTGCCGCTCGCTGAATGTGATGCCACGTCTTTCGTCCAGTGTCTCTCGCCACGCGAGCGACGCTGAGCGATTGCATATCGGGAACATCAACCCGTCTCGAACTTCTTCGTCTCATCAGAGACGGTATGAAAAAACGGCCTAATCGCTGGACATTTGTCGGATGAATCTCACATGAAATCGAAACTGTTTCCGTTCTCGTGCGTATGCGTCTTGCAGGCGGCGAGTTTGCTGACGAGCGGTTGCTCCAGTGACCAGCCGCAACTGCCACCACTGGCGCAGGT
>JAYSPO010000160.1:0-2214 GCA_043722015.1 Candidatus Kuenenia sp.
TTCAAGACTCATCAACCGAGACAGTTTTCCACGACCAGCCCCGTTTGATGGCCTGAAGGACAATCAGCGCGGGCACTCCATTCATGTGGCCCAGTTCAATGCTCGTGACGGCGGAGCGTGACGGCTACTTTCCGATTTTACCCTCACCGAGTCCGAACCCTGGCGAGAACAAAGTTGAAACAAGAGAACGACTTCTACAAATCGCCGCCTGAAAATCTTCGCGGCACAACAAAAAATCAACGGTTAGTAGTACGGAGTACCAGAGGTTCGACGTCGGGGCAATAAAATTGCTTTCTCGATTTCATGCTGACCGTATATTTTGCGATTCCGTCCGTGATCTCCGTACTACTAACGTTCAAAATCTTCGCGCGGCGCGCAAATCCGGCAAAAAGGACCGGGGAACACTGATCGCCGCTGATCTTCACTGATGGTGCAATTAGCGCAGATCAGCGGCGATTAGTGTTCCATGCGTTTGTCATTTTGGGTGGCGGGCGAAGCCCGCGCTGGGTCCTCCGTGGTTAAGAATGCGATTTGTATTTTGCTTCTGGCGGTCCCGGAGCCTCCTTTTGGACTGCAACCGCATTTCTTCGCGCCATACGAACATTCTGATCGTTAGTAGTAAGAGAGATTTCCTCGCCGTTGGCGTCGGGTTAAACCGGCAAACAAGATTCCTTTGAACCGGAGCAGAGACTCAAATGCGAATTGCGTGGTTCGAATGTGCAACCGGACTCAGTGGGGACATGACCCTGGCCGCGTTGATTGATGCGGGTGCCGACGTGGCAATCGTGCGGAAAGCGATTGCGTCACTGAATCTGCCGGACGTCGTCCTGCGAGTTGAAACGGTGATCAAGGGCGGTTTCCGATCACTGCATGCACTTGTTGATCATCCAGAACAGCACGCTCACCGGCACTTCACGGACATCCGCCGCATCGTCGAACAGGCCACTGGCCTGACCGCGCGGCAAAGGCAACTGGCGCTACAGATGTTTCTGGCTGTGGCCGAAGCCGAAGCCCGCGTGCACGGATCGACGGTTGAAAAAATCCATTTCCACGAAGTCGGGGCGATTGATTCGATCGTCGATATCGTCGGCGTGGCTGTCGCATTTGATCTGCTGGGAATTGATCGAGTCGTCTGCAACGCAATTCCGACCGGGCGTGGGTTCGTCAAAATTGATCACGGGATTTGTCCGATTCCGGCACCCGGCACGGCGGAGATCCTCAAAGGAATTCCGCTGGCCGACATTCCGATCGAATCTGAACTGACGACGCCGACCGGTGCTGCGATTGCAAAAACTCTGGCTGACAGTTTCGGCTCGATGCCTGCGATGACGATCGAAGCCATCGGCTGTGGTTGCGGAACGAAGACATTTCCAGAACGCGCCAATGTACTCAGAATCTTCATCGGCACGGCCGCTGTTGCGGCAGACACGGAACACGTTGTGATGCTGGAAACGAATCTCGACGATGTGGCAGGCGAGACCATCGGTCACGTCCGCGAACGATTGCAATCTGCTGGCGCTCTGGATGTCTTTGTCACTGCGGTGCAGATGAAGAAAGATCGTCCCGGAGTTGTATTGAGCGTCCTCTGCCGTCCCGAACTGGTCGCACGCTGCGAAGATATTGTGTTCGCGGAAACCGGCACGCTTGGCATCCGCCAACTGCAGATCCAGCGCAGCGTTCAGCACCGCGACATTGTGGAAGTTACGACGCCCTGGGGCAAGGTTCGTGGCAAGCGCGCCTGGCGCACCGGTCTGCAGCCGACGTTCTCGCCCGAGTTCGAAGATTGCGCTCGTCTCTCACGCGATACCGGAGTGCCACTTCGCGACATTTTTCGCGCCGCAGAATCAGCATTCACGCCTGGTCCTGGCAATGCCGTTTCCGCAGCACAGCCGCGCGAGCATGACCATCACACGCATGACCATGACCATCACACGCATGACCATGACCACATGCATGACCATGACCACATGCATGATCATGACCATCACGGCCACGATCATCGGCATTAGTCATGTAGGGCATGAAGCGGAACGCAACGCACCATCCTTCTGATCAATTCAAAGGTGGTGTCACGTCACAAACTGGCTGGCCGTGGGGTATTTTGTTGCGAGTCATTTAGAGGTGCCTGTCATCAGCGTCTCCCCGTCGAATCGGCTAGTGCCCCGTCAGATCTAAGAATTGTGGTTGGGTGGCCGGGGCTGGACTGAGCGAAGC
>JAYSPO010000161.1:0-2407 GCA_043722015.1 Candidatus Kuenenia sp.
GCGGTTCCATCCAGCTGATTGGTGACGCTGATGGTCAAGGGTTTCTGGAAGACAAGCCCTTCCTGATCTCTCGTCTGAACTCGAATGGAATACGAGATCTTCGCCTCAAAGTCGAATGCGGCCTTGGTCCTGAGCTGGTTACCGACAATGGTGAATTTTGCATTGTCCGCACTGCCAGTGCCATTCACGAGCGAGTATGTGAAGGTTTGGGCTGCATCGACATCGACGGAAGTGAATCTTCCCACCAACGTGCCGACAGCCGCGTTTTCAATAACAGAATTTGACGAGACTGTCAGGTTTGTAGGTGCATGTGACGGGGCAAAGAGGCTGACTCCGGAGGAGCGGAAAATCTGAGCGTCACCGACTCCGGCCCAAGGCCCCGTCAGGTTGAATGCAGACAGATTGAATGGGATGACGCCCGTTCCCTGGCTGGCAGCAAACAGCTCATTATAGATTCGCTTATCAGCACCGATCGCTCGGTCCAGCTGAAACGTGCTGCGGGACGAAGTGACCTGCCCCAGTTGATTTGTTTCGAGTGCGATTTGCTGGACTCGGCCCTCGGCAACGGGTACGCCACTTTTGAAAATTGTCAGGAGCGGCTGGTCATTGGAATCCGGAGTATAGATCTGATTGGCGGTGCCATCACTTAGTCCGCTGTCGAACGATGACAGTGTCACAGCCTGAACCGGCGCGTTCGAATTGCTGGATCCGAATTTGAACGTCATATCAGCAGGAACAACGTAGCCAACCCCCAAATTCGTAAGACTGGTCACCTGCCCCTCACCATATCTGAGTATGGTAAAAGGGGCGTCGCCGGCATTCGGACTTCCAAAGAATCGAAGAGTCGGGGACAGATCGCTGGCGATGGTGCCGTAATCAAAGCCAAACGAGGCGGTAAGAAGCCGGCGACTTTCCAAACTTTCTCCTCCGACGGCTGATTGAGTTCGTCGGCGCTGACCTTGCGGAGCAATGGCTGATTTCAGGACATCAAACAAACGGGAAAGCGTCGGTAATGCAGGGCTGTTCTGATGCATGGCAGGAATTCCTGTGGAAAGTTGACTTGAAACAGGACACAACGAATAAAAAACTGAAAAAGACCAGGCTTAACTATTCTTCGCACGGGTCTGAGTGAGGTGTCTTGGTGTAGCCGGATTCGTCAGAATTCGGGCTGCATCACAAACACTTCCGAATTCTAACGCATCCGTCGACGAACTGCTCGTGAACGCGCGGAGAATAAGTTCGACCAGTCGTTCGGTAAAATGCGTCGATGCTTCTTGCGGTCTGCATTGCCATACTCGACACCTGTCTGTCATTCTTTGAAACGATCTCCGGCTCCTGTCAGGAAGTCATCGTCATCCTGTTCACCGAAGAGGTTGTCCCTGTCATTGTCTTCGCCAATTGGTCCAAGCATCAACAAGGTATCAGCGAGATCTCCGGACGCCCATTCGGCCATCGCTGCATCCACGTCGTCAAGGATTGAAAGGCTATCGACGTCGTTGTTAAATATGCCGCCAATCAGCAGATCCTTTCCTCGCCCGCCTCTGATGTCGTCTCTTCCATCACCGCCGACAAGGATGTCGTCCCCTCCTCGACCCTGGATCGTGTCGTTGCCCGCACCACCGAAAATGGCATCGTTCCAGCGGCCACCGTCGAGGACGTCGTTGCCCGCACCGCCGAAGACGATTTGGCGAATGCTGATGTCAGTGCCTCCGTCAATTGTTCCGTCATAGTTATCGTCACCACCGCACAGGTAGGCCACGACTCGATCGATTTCGGACGCGGTCAACGCCAGTTGAACGCTATTGCGGTTTCCCTGTGTAACCGCGTTGACGGCAGCATGACTCAACTGGACGTCGACGTTGAGTCGGTCATTGTTCGCGTCGATCTTAAGTCCAACACGATCCTGGTCTTCGGTGCCAATGATGTACAGTGTGCCGTTGACAACGCCCGCACCCTGCACAACGGCGCTGGTGGTCTCAGTGACAAAACTACCGTTGTTGTCGGCCACGGTCACGGTGATCTGGAATATTCCTCCGGTCTCGTAGTCATGACCGCCGGCGAAAGTATCGGCGAGCTGGTCAGGGCTGATGATCTCCGCAACATTTCCATCACCCCAGTCGACTGTGACCGAATGAGTATCGGTCCCATCGATATCAGCAAATCCGCCATTGAGGAACACACTTCCATTGTCTGATTTGTGCGCGATGTCAAAGCTGGAAGAATTCAGCGTTGTGATGGTGGGCTGATCGTTGGAACCGGTGATCGTGATCGTCACGGTTGACGTGCCTGATCCGCCATTGCCGTCATTGACCGTGAAGGTGAACGTATCGGTCGCTGTCTCGCTGGCGCTCAGGTGTTCGAACTGGCCGTTGGGATCGTAGGCAAAAGTGCCGTCACCGTTGTTGAT
>JAYSPO010000162.1:0-5184 GCA_043722015.1 Candidatus Kuenenia sp.
ATCATCGCATCTCAATATCCCAGTACCAAACGACTTATGGAACTCGTGACCTCAGATTCTTCGCGCCCTGCGCAAATTTAAAACGTTAGTAGTACAGAGAACACGGAGTACCAGAGCCTCGATGGCGGGGCAATAAAATTGCATTCTCGATTTCATATTGACCGTATGCTTGCCGCGATTTCCTCCGTACTACTAACAGTTGATTTCTTGTTGCTCCGCGAAGATTTTCAGGCGGCGATTTGTAGAGGTTGTTCTCGTGTATTAACCTTGTCCTCACCAGGGTTCGGACTCGGTGAGGGTAGAATCGGAAAGTAGCCGTCACGCTCCGTCGTGACGAGCATTGAACTGGGCCACATGAATGGAGTGCCCGCGCTGATTGTCCTTTAGGTCATGAAACGGGGCTGGTCCTGGAAAACTGTCTCGGTTGATGAGTATTGCAAGACAAATGCTCATCACGGCGGAGCGTGATGGCTACTTTGGGTTGCGGGCGAAGCCCGCGCCGTGCCCTCCGTGGTTAAGAATGCGATTTGTATTTTGCTTCTGGCGGTCCCTGAGCCTCCTTTTGGACCGCAACCGAATTTCTTCGTGCCACGCGAAGATTCTGATCGTTAGTAGTACAGACACGCTTCCCTCCACCATTATTCAGACTTCCTCTTACTCAGACGGGAGCCAGTCCGGTTTTTTTTCAGGCGTTCCAAAATCCCCCATGGTCAACTACTTCTGGTCAGACTTCGACAGGCAGACAGGATGTTAGAACTCTTTGTGATCGGTCCGGAGGCGACGCAGCGATGCACCATCCCGCTCCTTGAATCGAAAACGTTGCGACTCGGTCGGTCGTCGCAATGCGAAATCCCGGTGCCGTGGGATCGTGCCATCTCCCGCATTCATGCGGAAGTGACGCTGTCACACGGATACGTACTGATCCGAAAGCTGGACGCTGCGCAGAACCAACTGGTCTTCAAAGACAAGGAATCTTCATCCGTCAACCTTCAGGTCGATGAGGAATTCAGAATCGGCCAGACGACGTTTCGTCTTGCATCGACGAGTGGTTCAACGACGGACGTCCTGCGGGATTCGGCGGTCAACGAATACACATTCGCGCCAGGGGAATTGCGCAGCGTCCCGTTTGTGCAGACGCAGGGACGATCGCTCGAACTCCTGGCTACGATTCCTCAACTCATGCGGGAGTCGCGGAATGATCCTGAGTTTGCGGCGGCAATGGTCAAGCTGCTGCTGGAGGCCATTCCGCGATGTTTCGCAGCGGCGGTTGTCGTGTTCAATGACGTTCGGGTACACGAAGACCCTGCCGCGATTCCCGAACCATCACTCATGCGATGGAACAGCCGCGACGATGGTGCCGGTCAGTTTCGCCCAAGTCGTAGACTCATGGCCACAGCCATCAGAACGCAACAAAGCGTCCTTCATATCTGGGATTCGCCCGCCGAACAGGCAGTCTTCACAAACCTTGGCAATCTGGACTGGGCTTTTTGCTCGCCGCTGTTGGATGAATCTTCGCGTGGCTGGTGCTTGTATTTGAGCGGAGCCTTTGATTCACTCCGGCCGACTTCGATGAAGAATGAGCTACAGGAGCCGATGCGGTTTACGGAACTGATGGCACAGTTCATTGGTGCCACACGCTCCGTCCGCATGCTGCAGCAGACGCAGACACGGATGTCCAGTTTTTTTCCGCCTGCCGTCGTCAAGACGATTACCAATGAAAACGCAGACGTCATGCTGCGGCCGCGGACAAGCAAAATTACGGTGTTGTTCTGTGATCTTCGGGGCTTCTCAAAGAAGATGGAACAGGCCGACGGAGACCTTCCTGCGTTCTTGTCGAAGATCAGTGCTGCACTCAGCGTGATGGTCCGCTGCATCATGGAGCACGGCGGCGTGATCACGGATTTCCAGGGAGACTCCGTCTTATCATTCTGGGGCTGGCCGCAGGCCACTGAGGACGGTCCATTGCTTGCCTGCCGTGCCGCGATGGACATCCGAAAACAGTTCGCGGATGGGCAAACGGATGAAAACCATCCGCTGCACGGCCTGACAATTGGTATCGGCCTCGGCCACGGTACCGGCATCGCAGGCCAGATCGGTCCGCCGGAACAGAGCAAGGTCGGAGTTTTCGGGGCGGTCGTCAATCAGGCTTCGCGTCTGCAGGGAATGACAAAAATGTTCCGCACCCCTATTCTTCTCGACGACGCAACAGCCGCTGTCATCCGGGAACGCGGACGCCCGCACAATCTCCGTTGCCGCCGCATTGCCTGCGTACGACCTCGGGGTATGGAAACCGTCGTGACGATCAGTCAGTTGTTATGGCCGGAAGGCACGGACGGCGAACTGTCAAATCTGCAACTCGAACTTCACGCACGCGCTGTCGATATGTTTATCGAGGGCAAATGGGGTGAAGCAGAGGAAATCTTCGCGACACATCTTGCTCACGATGAAGCAAATTCGATCCTCCGCAACATGATCTCCCTGGGGCACAAAATTCCACCGGATCCCTGGGATGGTGTGGTGACACTCCGGCCCGATTGAGGTCCGGAGCGTCTGAGTCTCAGAGAACAAATCGTCAAGCCGGTCGGCGGAGCGACCGGTCTACAGTACTCCCGTCGCTCCGCCGACGGGCACCAGTTCGCCGGAAAACGAATTACGGTGGATCGTAGCCACCTGGATGCCATGGATGGCAGCGCGCGATGCGGCAGAAGCCTCGCCAGGAGCCCGCCCACAGTCCATATTTGCGCACCGCGAGAATGTAGTATTGACTGCATGAAGGATGAAACCTGCATGTACGGCCAAGCAGGGGGCTGAGCACCACTTGATAGCATCGAACAAGCAGAATTGCGATGGCTGAGGGAAGCGACAGCATTTGCCTCAGATATGTCTTCGCCTCAGGCGTAGTCGATTCCAACAAAGTCGAATCGGTTGTGTCATGTGGTTCAGTTTCCGCCGGATGCCTCACGGATTGGCTCCTGAACTATTGGCCGGACCAGGGGTACTGCCATCGCTCTGAACTGCCGAAATTCGTTTTGCCAGTTTCCTGATCAACGTGCGAAGCGAATTTCGAAAATCCTGCATCGTCGAATCGTCGCGCTGTCGCGGGACCACGATCAGATCGTAACTCTGCGGAAGATCGTGCTGCAGGCGTCGAAACGCTTCACGAATTCTGCGGCGTTTCAGATTGCGATGTACGGCCGACCCATGCTTTCGCGAGATACTCAACCCCAGCCTCGCGACTTTCAGGTCATTCGCCGTGGCAAAGATCAGCAAATGATCATCGCCGGCTCGCTGTCCATCGGCGTAGATACGTTCAAAGTCCTGCGAAACTCGCAGGTGCATTGACTTCGGACATCGATAGCGTGGTTGGTTCATGGTGTCGTCGTGTGACTCTCGGAGTCGAGTGAATTGGTTCAGAAGCGGCATTTCGCTCATCGCGGCTAATTCCGCAGGAACGGATACCTTGGCGCAAATATCAATCTGGTTTGGGGATACGGGTATTCTACGTCAACATTCTTGATTGTTTTGATTGTCGGGGTTTTGCTCGTCCTGTCTGTAACAGTGACGGAAAAACCGGGGCATACGGGACGACCGGAGTTTTCGGAACAGACGATAGAACAAGACAGAATCAAATTCAGGCCTGATGCCGTGCTGCATTCTTTGCAGGTTTTCACCCTGCGGAATTTAGCAGCCAATTCGCCGAACTTGAATCCAACCCGTCACTTCGCTGCTTCGCACAGGAGGCAGTGAAATTTTCCGGCCGATTTCCGGGTTGGCAACTCGCTGTTTCAGGGATGAAAACCATGTCGCATCTTAAGTTCATTCGTCGCACGTTTCTGGCAGCTGCACTGACGATGTCCGGAGTCCATGCGACAACTGCATCAGGATTCCAGCAAGGGCAATATCAGCCGGGCGAACCTGGACGGCAGATTCCGCAAGGCAACAGCACAGTGACCCAGGAACTGAATCGCATGTTCCAGGAGAGCGGTCAGCAGATGCCGTCGATGAATCCAAAAGAGTTGCCAAACGCGAACGTACCGACTCAGGGACAGATTGGGCCACATTCGACGCCAAACCAGCAGCAGGTTAATGCAAACTCTGCAAATCACGCACAAACAAAGCAGACGGGCACTGGCGGGAAACAAAGTGTCCTCGGCCGCTTCTTTGGTAAATTTCGAGGCGACACTGGCAACAACAATCCTGACTATCAGCCTCCCGTGCCACCTGATGACAATCCTGCGGCACAATCTACAGCAACGGCAGGCAAGATGCCTCAACATCCACAGGGGCAGAATTCTTCGCCGCAGCAGGGACAGTTGCCACAAAATGGTGCGCATTCGGACACGGTCTCGGCTGGTCATCCGGGAAAGCGAACGATGGCACAGGGGGCACAGGGATCAACTCCGAGTTCCGCTCAGGTTCACAACGGGGCAGCGAGTCCGATCCCGCCTCGATCAGGCGCGACAGTGCGGGCCGCAAATGCTGAAAATTCTTCTGCGCCAACTTCAAACGTTGTAGGTGAGCGCACAGAGTACGTTCAACCTGGCTCGGCACCAGGCTTTATGTCGACGGCTGGTGCCGCCAAAGTCATCCAGAAACAACCCGTGGCAGCCCCTTCATCGAGAAATAGATTTCAGGATGACTTCATCCGTGACAACACGGGAGAGATCGCAGGGACGCAGCAGAAAGCAGGTATCTCAACGTCAGAACTTGCCGTTAAGAAAACGGCTGCAGACGCCTTTGAGAGCCCGTTCAGGGATGCTGCAGAATCGCTTGAAGGAACCGAAGCGCTGGACCTTGACTCATTGATCGAAATTCCTGCTGCCACGCCTCAACCTGTTACGGCTGTCGCGAAAAAGTTGAATCCGTTGGAACCTGAAACCTCGGAAGCAACAGGCGTTGAATCGACCGTAGCACCGGAAGAAAATCCGTTTACCGGTGTACAGCTTAATACATCCGATGCGGAATTCCTTGACAATGAGGGACAGACGACCGGAGTTGATGCTGGTTCATTTGGAGCTGCCGCAGCACCGATGGAAGACTTCAATTCCAATCTGCCTGCGATCGAATTGCCGGCTGTTGATCTGCCTCCGGTCGATGACGAAGCTGCTGCTGGAGTTGACTTGATTGCAACGCCGGCTGCGGATTCAATTCAGCCGACAGAAGTCAAGACACAAGCAAAATCAA
>JAYSPO010000163.1:0-7118 GCA_043722015.1 Candidatus Kuenenia sp.
GGTTGTGCCATCCTTCAGTCGCAGACTCTGAGGCGTCATTTGACGAATTTCGACATCGACGATTGCCGATGTCTCCGGAAACAACACTGCACTGGACCACTGCTGCGGTCGTTCCGGGATCGGTGCGCCAAGCCATGCCGGCAGAATTGGTGAACGAGGCTGGACGTTGGATTGGAGCAATTCTGTTTTTGTCGGGTCCGTCGCATCACCGTGAATCAAAAACGCCTGACGTTCTGCATTCCACCTTGCCGACCGTTGCATTGTGGATCCGTCAGCCGACGTACGCCGGAGCGACCAGCTTTGCAGCACGCCGTCGATGGTCTCAATGGTTTCCAGATGAGCCGAAACAGATAAATCCTTCCCGAAGCGTTTGAGTTTCAATCGCGTCTCGCGGTTGCGGCGGACGACAGCCATAGATTCGCCGGGAGGCTGAATGCCTGCATCCCCCTCGGGAAAATCGACTTCAGTTGTGCTCAACGATTCATACCCGATCGTCGCGCCGTCGTATTCGATCAGAAACCAATCGTCCTGCAGGTCACTGAATTCGTCCTGTGCTGTTGACTCCTCTCGACCATGCGGTTCAATTGCAGGAGCCTGCAATGACTTGAGCTTGGGTTGCGGAGAAATCAACGGAGGCTGCGCACAGACAGACGAAGACTGGCAGGCCAGTATTCCGACCGCTGTCAGTAACGTGAGGATCAAAGTGTGGCATCGCATATCGCGAAGTATCACAGATTCTGCCGATCAAATCACCGGCAATCTCTGTAGCGGTTCTGCGGGGTAAAAGCAGAGTTTCCCCTATCGGAAGAGTTTTCGCCGACTGTTTGTTCGTGTTGAAAAACACTCGCTTCCGCCAAAAATTCACGAATGTGCTGATTCTGTAAAGCTTGTCTCCAGCCTCGTGCTAGGTTTCCGCTGGCTGGCCGAGACTGCCAACATCGTTCATGCACGGGAAAACATTCATGAGCTTCCTGAAGAATTTTCTGAAAACAAGCTATCGCGATGGCGAAGCTCCACGCGGCGTCAGTAGCTTCCGAAATCTGTCGGAAGCGCAGTTGGATGCACACATGAGCGTTGCGCGCTACGGCGACTTTACGCTTACCGATGCTGTCCGGCCGTCATACAACCTGGACATCGTTCCACGAACCGGCTACCGCAACGAATGGTATGTCGACCAGGATTCGGGGGCCCGCATTCCCGTACTCATGACATCTGTCACGCGAGAAAGGCTGTTCGACACATTCCTGTCACTGCTCGATCCGCTGGGAGAAACCGTCGATGTGGTCCTGGAAACCAGTCATGACAAATCAAACGGTTCGCATACAGACCTGTATCGCGAACAGATCGACATGCCAGTCCTGCAGAGTATTCTGTACGACTATGAGGATCTGCTGCTGGACGACGGTTGCTGCGGCATTGCCGTATTGAATCCTCGCAAGCCGATGGAAGTTCAATTGGACGAACATAAGCTGATGTTCGTTTACGGTCACGACAACGCCAACTATGAACTGGCGCTGCGTGATAATCACGTCGCCCGCATCGAGAATCTGAAATTCATCACCGAAGCCGAACATGTGCATTCGTCCAGCGATGAATTCCAGCAACGATTTGAGCAATTCTGCTACCACCTGGGTATCGAGAACTGATCTGAATTCTGTGTCTTGAGTTTTCTGGATTTTATCTGCATCAGTCGATAACTGATGCGGTCTATGAACGGGAGGTTCTGATGAAGTGGTCCCTTCCACTTGTCGAACTGAGTCGTCCTGCGGCACGTCGTGCGTCGCCTTTGTTCGCTGCCTTGAAGCTCGTGGCGGTCGTTCTGCCGTTGAGTGCCGGCTGTTCCGCATTGCCTGTGATGCAGTCGACCCCGGTACAAGTGGCGATGCAGGATAGCGCGTCACGCAACGACGAATACAGCGATGCTGAAAAGCTGCGGCTGTCTCAGTTACCGACAACGCCTGAATTTGATTCTCCCGCTTTGTCGCCGTCCGTGAAAGACGAAGTCACTTCAACGCAGGCAGCCGAATCAAAACCTGCAGCCACCGGGCCGCTAATTTCCGGAGCCGGTCAAAAGGGCATCGTGCCAGCGGACACGCCTTCGTCCGTGCAGGTGCCAATACTGCGTATCGACGCACCAAAACCGTTTGCCTGGACGCCGGCCGGGAAAACCAGCGGTGAGCGATCATTTCAAACTGTGACCATCGGCGACGACGGATATCGTTCGCTGGTGATCGGCAGTGTTGCCGGCAATGATCCACTTGCGTTAGAACTTGTCGAACAGCTTACACGTCATCTGCACAACGGTAAAACGATTCTCGGAGGATTTCAATGCACCGTTCTTCGCACGCTCAATCCCGATGGCGAAGCGCTTCACAACGTGATGAATGCAAAGGGACAATACATCAATCATGGCTTTCCAAAAGACAATGGGATCGCTGACGGCAACCAACCCGTCGAAGTGACGTTTCTGCTGAGCCAGATCGACACGCTGCAACCGCAACGCGTGATTCACGTTCGCACAATTGAAGGCGACAAAGGCCTTGTTGCCGCCAGTTCCGGCTGTCTGGCCATTGCCAATGACTCCGGAGAGTGGCTGGGTTTTCGGGTTATCAACCTCCCTGGTAAAGCAGTCTCCGGCTCACTTGAAAGGCATCTCGCAAGTTCAGGGCGATGTGAGGTGTTGACCTTCGCAATTCCCGCGACGGCAAAGAAGACCGAACTCTGGGACCGTTACGGCGATGCACTTCAGAACCTGCTTCTTGGTGAAGACATCGACGCCCGTGAACTCGCACGGCAGCAGACTCAGCAATCCTCAGCCAGTAGTCGCGACGACACTGATCGGTGAATCCCTGTGCAGCTCGTTCATGAAATCAAATAGGGAATATTAGACCTTACGGCAAATCCGGCAGCGTCACGACCAGGCAATTGACTGCCTCTTTCTTCTCCAGGCTCTTCCTTCTGCAGAGAGTGCAGAGGGAAAACGAACCCGAGCTAAAAAGTCGCGATTGGATTCAGCGGTGATCCTGTTCCTCCTGGCACGGCCAGTGGCGAGGCCGTCAGCAGAAACTCCCACTGGTCCAGTTTTTCCGCAGTTCCGCTCAGGTCCTCCAGATCGCAATTGTCGAAAATATGGACGCCCATGGCGTGCAGCGTCAGAAGATGGACAGGAAAGTCGATGCCGTCGATTCCTGAAGGGATCACGTCGCTGGCTCCGTCACTGCCGAGCATTGCGATGTCGCGGTCCCTGAGCCACTTGGCGCAGGATGCGTGCAAGCCGGCGGCTCCATCCTTATCGACACTCCAGGGGCCAGCCAGGTCGCGCCGTGCCCAGCGACCGGTGCGAATGAAAACCACGTCGCCACTGGAGACATGCACCCTGGCCTGCTTTTCCCATGCGTCCAGGTCTTCCGGGTAGATCGGAGTCCCAGGCTCCAGAAATCGCACGCCGCGAAGCAACGGAATGTCGAACAGGATGCCTCGCGTCAGGACGCCCTGCTTAACATTTCGGATGGCCAGCACTTCGGCCCCCTTCGGGCCAACTGTTTCCCTGCTGAAGCCGTTGTAGAGTTTTCCTTTGTAAAACAAGTGACACAACGAATCCATATGTGTGTGTGCGAAGCCATGGTAGTCCACGCTGAAATTATCAGTGGCCCAGGGACCTTCCGTGCCACGTCCGATCTTCAGCATTTCATGTTTGAATGGTGATGGATTGTCGAGTGCTTCGGCCTTTTCCACATCTCGTGCGAGCGAAACAGAAATCCCCTTTCTTACAAGTTGAGCTGCCTGAATGCGTTTTTCGGGAGTGATCAGATTGAGGGCTCCCAACTGGTCATCTTTGCCCCAGCGTCCCCAGTTGGAGAGTTCTTCAATCTGCTGCTCGACGTCAGCCTTTGTCATCTTGTGCTTCTCTTGCGCGCCCAGTTCTCCATGGGCGACAGCGATCACGAACATCAGGGCAAGCGACTGGATTCCTAACATGGCAGATTCCTTCGAGCGAAGAGTTGGGTGATGGCATTCCAAACAGTCCGACGAATATACCACAATCGCTCCGTCTCGCTCCACGGATGCGGACCTGATCGGCTCGACTTGCCAATTTGTGAATTTGTAGGGTGTGACAAGCGGCAGCGCGGGCACACCAGACCGGCGATGCGGTGTGCCTGCGCGTTGCTTGTCACACCCTACGAGTTGCCCATCGTTTATCACCGGCCCGGCACTCGCGGATGAAGCGCGCCGGGGGCGTCGAGAAGAGCTGCGTCACGGAGACTGGTGATCCATTGGCGGATCATGTTCACGGCCTCCTCGTCCACGACTTTGGAGGCGATATGGGGCATACGGCCGAGACCATTGAGCTGCATTCGCTCCAGGATCAGGGAGCGGCTTGGTTCGCCGGGGACGAGGATCCGCGGATCAGTCAGATTGAAGTTCCCCTGCCCAGGGCGCGTGTCGAGGGCCAATGTCTGCGTGAGCGGGATTGACGCCTGCAACTCGAATTCGGCGTTGCCGCCTCCCCATTTGCGATGGCAGTGGGCGCAGTTGGCGTGCAGATAGGATCGTGCCCGGTAATGCAGCTCTTCGTTCGGGCTGCGATAATCGACCAGTCGAGGCAACTCGTCAGGAGGTTTCGGCAGTTTGTCCTGAAAAACACCCAGCTTTTCCAGCACCGACAACTGATTTGCTCGCGTTCCATCGTAGTCGTGAAACCTGTTCATTTGCAGAGTCGTCACGCCCAAAACGTACTTCGACGCCATCGTATGACAGAGAGCACACTCGGCGCGACTCGGAAATCGCCAGACCTGCTCACGCTGTCCGCCTGTCGCAGCAGCATCTCTGATCGTCAGCGTGCGATCGAGCCCCTCGGCGGCGAGCAATTCGGCATCCGTTTGTTCCTCATTCCAGACATAGGTATAGCCGAGCCAAAACTGGGCTCCGTACTCGTCATCATTTCCTGGCATCCTGCGATGTTGCAGGATGCGGGTTTCCAGCCGCCTGAGACTGGCCACGTTGCCTGTCTCCATCTCTAACGAAAACGTCTTGACGAGCACCGTCCCGTCAGGGAACCGCCAGCCGACGTCAGAGTACTCCGGTCCGTGCGGATAAACGACCGTATCAAATTCAATCTTCGTGTCATCCG
Organism: Candidatus Kuenenia sp.; assembly: GCA_043722015.1. GTDB lineage: Bacteria > Planctomycetota > Planctomycetia > Planctomycetales > Planctomycetaceae > SXXK01. The sequence goes on from JAYSPO010000163.1 coordinate 5,132, forward strand.
GCAGTGCAATGAAACGGTCCTTTTCTGCTCCGTCCGACCAGAGCGGTGCATTCACCGAATATGGAATCAAACCCTGTGCGGGAATGTGGTCTTTGGTCGAGGCAAACAGACCCGTCTCGCTCAGTTTGCGAGGGAAAGGTTTCGTCGCCAACTGCTGTTCGGCCTTCACAATTCGATGCAGTCCACCGCCGACAAAGTCGACCACGTACACTTCGCCGGCACGGTCCTGGGCAAATTCAACGATGCGGATCTGCGTGTCTGCCAGTTGCCGATGCTCGGTCACCCGCCCGCCACCCCCGCCGCTGCTTTCAAGTTTCAGCGACCACAGTTTCCCCGTGTCATAGTCACCATAGATATAAGCTCCTTTGAGTTCGGGCAGCCTGTCCGACTGACAGACGTAACCGCCGGTGATCGAGCGAAAGTCGCTGTGAGGATGCTCGACAAGTGGCAGCATGAACTCGCCTGGCCCCTTCGGGCGATCCGGGCGGAACGGATGGCTGCCTTCGTTCACGCTCCAGCCATAGTTGCCGCCTTTCTGGACAAGGTACAGCATCTCCCATAAGTCCTGCCCGACCTCACCCGCCCATAGCCGTTGCTGATTGTCGAAACTGAATTTCCAGACCTGCCGATGCCCGAACGACCAGATTTCTCCGCGTGCATTGGCTGTCTCCGCGAACGGGTTGTCCTTTGGAATCGAATACGGACACATGCCGTCCGGATGATCAACATCGATCCGCAGGATTGAGCCCAGGAGATCGCTGATGTCCTGTCCTGTCTCAAATCCATCAGCGATTCCGCTGCCATCGCCGGTCGCCAGGTAAAGAAAGCCGTCTGCCCCGAATCGAATGCAACAACCATTGTGTCCTCCCGACGGCCATTCCAGGATGATCTGCTCGCTGCTCAGATCGGCGACGGGCGGCGATCCAGGTCTGGCCTGGAATCGCGACAACCGGCTGCCATTCGGTTTGTCAGGATCAGTCAGGTACGTCACATAGAAGAACCCGTTCGTCTCGAACTGTGGATGAAACGCGACCCCATATGTAGTCTGCCTGATGTCGAGCAGTAAGTCGGCCTGATCAACGTCGGGGCGGATTTCGAACGTGAAGATCCTGCCGGGCCGCGTGGCCACCCCGAAACGCTGACTGCCGGGAACCAATCCCACAGACAGCGGCTCAAAAAACTTCAGCCCCGGGAAGGCATTCTGAGTCGTAAACGGATCGGGAGGATCCGGGGTCCCGTGAATGTTGCCCGTCGTCCACAGTTCGCGATTCTCAAGGTTGAACGGTTTGCGGTTCGCGGACTGCTCTTTCGACGGCGGATCCCCGCCAGAGACGCACGGGGAGAAGAGCACCAGCGAAATCACGATTGCCGATAAACGGTGAAGTCCAGACACGCAGCACCTCGCTGAAATCCGAAGGGGATCGGTGAAGACACAAAAGAGTGATCGCGAAGAGCCCGTAGTGTCAACAGGCCCGGAAAAGCAAAATACACGGTTCATATGGGCTGGACAAGTGATAGGGGTGACCGATGCCCATCTCGTTTAACCGCGTGCCCAGCTTGCCGCGATTGTTTTATTTGAGATTTGAGATTTGAAATTTGAAATTTGAAATACGAAATACGAAATGCGGGGCGTTGCCCACCCGGTTAAACTGCGGTGTTTGTTCGCTGTCGATGCCACAGTTTCACTCACTATAACTGACGTTCTTCCTGCGTCTCAACGTGCCATTGAATCATCAACGCCATTGCCATTGCCGCCACAACCCACTGATACCACGTCAGTCCCAGCCACCAATCCCTAAACAAGCGACGTTTGGAGTGCGGTGACTCGTCACCGCTTTCTTTTTCAAGCAATTTGGCCTTGGGAACGACATTCGTTTGTTCTGCGGACTAAACCTGGAATTGAAATGGAATGTTCGTTGTTTTCCCAAACCGATTGACAAAAACGCCTTCTCGGAAAGGCAAAGCGGCGACAAGTCGCCGCACTCCA
>JAYSPO010000164.1:0-1625 GCA_043722015.1 Candidatus Kuenenia sp.
CCAATTTCTCCGGGAGGTATTTTCCCAGTAGATCGGCATAGTAGGGTCGGAGTTTTTTCCAGTCGGGCGGTTGGGGCGACTTCGAATACAGGTCGTACGGGTTGAATTTGCGGACCCACGGCAGCATCGCACGGTCGTGGTCGTCGCAGAGCCAGTCGTATTCGCATTCACGGTGCCATGCGTAAAACGAGTGGTAGCGGATCATGTACAGCGCGGGTTCGGGAAGATGATCCTTCAACACATGATACAAGTATTCATCGTGGCCCCATGACATCAGCACCTGACGCAGACCACAGTTCTTTTCGTAGACGCCCAGTTGCTGGCTCAGTTTCGGATCGGCGTGATCCGGGTTGTCGGCGAAGAACTCGCTGAACACAATGCGGTCACTGAAGTGGCAGCCAACCGGAAAGGTGTCGCCCACGACTGCCCACTGCGGTTCGCCGTACAGGCACAGGACTTTGCCGAGATCATGGATCAGCCCGGTCAGCACAAACCAGTCTTCGTGCCCGTCCTTGCGGATAGATTCGGCTGTCTGCAGCAGGTGCTGAAGTTGATCGAGATCAATATCAGGGTCCGAATCGTCAACCAGAGTATTCAGAAAATCCAGGGCTTCGAAGATGCTCATCTGTCGGCGGTCGAGCCCCAGGAACTCATCGCGTTTCTGGCAGACAAAGTCGTACGTCTGATGCCGATGGTTCTGACGATAGAATTCGCGGACGGTGTCGCGCGCCGGTTTTTCGTAGTTGCGATAATCGCTCTTTGCCCTGGCGTCCGGGACCGGGTAAACCTGTTCTTCTACGAATTCCTCCCAGGCTTTGATCACGTTTGCTGGACGAGGCTGATCTTCTGAGGCAGTTGACATGTGTAGCTCTTTGCAGGTGGCTCGCTCGGCGATGGTAACGTAAAAAACTCTTGAAGCAGTTTGTAGGCCGGATCGAGCATCGCGAGTTGCAGTTGACGCGCGGAGTGCCGGAACCGCGCTCCGCTTGGTCCGGCCTACAGAAACCCGAAACTACAGATCTTGATCAGGCGGCAGGTGTTGGTTTTACCGGACCTGACGAATGTTGTAAATTGGTCATCGTGTGATTCCGGAACTGTGCAGCGGAGAATGGACCAATGATCAGGATTTTGTGGCCGGTATACTCTGTGGTTGCGTTTTTGCTGCTCTGCTCTGCCGTGCCTGCTCAGGCACCGGACAAACCAACGGCTTCCGCAGCGCCGTTACCGAACGCGCATGCACACAACGATTACGAACACGATCGACCGCTGCTGGATGCCCTGGACCACGGTTTTACGAGCATCGAGGCGGATGTTTTTCTGGTCGAAGGTGCATTACTGGTCGCACACAACTTTGCGGATGTCTCAAAAGAACGCACGCTGGAAAAACTGTATCTTCAGCCACTGCAGGGACGCGCCGACGCGAATCAAGGACAAGTTTACAAGGACGGCCCGACTGTCACTCTGCTGGTTGACATCAAAACAAACGGTGTGGCGGCCTACGCGGCTCTCCACGATCTGCTGGCGCAATACGACTCACTGATTTCTGTGACGCAGGACGGGAAGTACACGGAGAAAGCTGTGACCGTGATCATCAGCGGTGATCGCCCGATTCAAGAGATTGAAAA
>JAYSPO010000165.1:0-2345 GCA_043722015.1 Candidatus Kuenenia sp.
GAGCGATATCAAGGTGTGCGCGGGGATTTCAGAGCTCGGCTACAACCTATACCTGGCGAAAAAGCGACCCAAAGGGACCGTTCATCTTCAACCATTTACGCGCACGGATCGTTCAAATCGAAACCGAACCCAGGCTGCAATGTCGTAGTGGTTGCAATGACGGGCTATGGACAGAATGAAGAAGAACAGCGTTCGATTAAAGCTGGTTTCAATTATCGTCTGGTGAAGCCAGCAAACTTCAAACAGGTCAAGGAAGTCCTGGGTACTGTTTTGGCAGCGTCTCGCTGCGACCGATCCCTACTTCTTGCCAGATAGGCAAATCCACGAATGGACTGTCCTCGACGGTAAATTGATTCCGGAAACGAGAACGCGACCCGTTCCGCGAGGCGCGTTCGTGTTAGGGCTGCCGCTATTCCTGGGCGGCAAGCTCCAAATTGTCCCTGATGGCAGAAGCGTGTCCGTGACCAAAGCGAATGGACCGATTTCCGTGTCTCGAGGGACACTTGATGTCGGCAGTCGGGTGACAACGGCAGCAATTCTGGGCGATGATATTCTGCTGATTGCAGAGAGTCTTCTGCAACGTTGGGATTGGGTCGATGGAAAGTATGTTCGGCGCGAAGTGCCGTCCGGGCATCAGTCTCCCGTGACCAGCCTGATGTTCAATCCGGATGGCAGCAAGTTAATTTCTGCGGCCGGTGGTTCGCTGCTGGAATGGAACCTGAAAACGTTGCCGGAATCACCGCGCGCGAGCAACACGAAGCTCGAGTGGGAAGGCGTTGGAGGCATCATCCCATGGCCTGCCGAGAACGGATTTGTACTGAAACGGCAGATTGGTTCCACGCGGGTCACTGAAGAAAAAGTGGTCAGTCATCAGGTGATCACGGGAATCAGCCGAAACGATTCCGGTCAATTGACGTCGAGATTCACATTCCTGTTCCCGACTGAGAAGGAATCGGAAAGTATCTGGTGCGTTTCCATGCACCCGTCGGAACTAATAATGGCAACCGGTCATCATGGCCATCAGATCTGTCTTTGGGATATCAGCGGCGATGAACAGGTGTTGCTTTCAACATGGGTCGCTCACAGTGGCCACGTTTGTGGTGTCGCATTCTCGCCGGAAGGCAATCAGATCGCATCTGCCGGATGGGATCATCAGACGAAGTTGTGGAACATTACTCCGAAAGAGGCGCGCGAGGGTGTGAAGCCCTCGGGCACAACGATCGGGACGCACGCCGATATTGTCCGAAGGGTCACTTGGTCAACGGATAGTCAACATCTTGCCTCCGGCGGCGAAGACGGTCAGATTCTGGTCTGGAATCTCAAAGACGGCGAACCTGGAAAGCCCCGATCATTCATGAATCCGGAAGATGGCGCTCCCGTGCGGAACTTTCTTTCTCCATCCACTGTAGACGGTTTGCAATTTACAAAGTCTGGCGATCAACTGCTTTCGGCAGATGGAAAGGGGCGAGTTTGTCTCTGGTCTGTTTCGTCCGGGGCACGCCTGAAGAAATGGCAATTCCCCGGCTGGATTTGGCAAGCTTGCTTCAGTCCCGATGAATCCACCATCGCAACAGCAAACAATAATGGAACGATCACGATTCTGCGTGCGCCGGCCTTCGGAAACGCGGCTGCACCCAACGCGGAGCCGGGCAGCCCGAATGCTGATGCAGATTCGTCGAATGATCGGAAGATCCCTGTGCCTGCTCAAACGGATTCCGCAAGTCGCAAGTCGCGTGGTGAGCCGTACAAACCTGCAATCCTCCGGCACTCGATGCTGCAAATTGACCTTCACATTTGCAGTGGCAACTCTCGATGAAGCGGCTTTGACGTTGAAGTGAACCTCGCTGCGAACACGGTGTCTGCTTCGTCATGGATACTGCTTTACTCAACAAGAAATTTGGACATATCGGAGCACGCCTGAAGGTCGTGGATCGCCCTCGGAGACGTATGCGAGCCGCATCATCATTGTTGATGCTTGACATCGGTTCGGATCGGCGAGGCGAATACTTCGAGATCATGGCGTTGCCCGATGCTGATCCCAGGGTCGAAGTACTGGATGTTCAGCCTTCCGATCGACACCTGCTTTTGCTGGTACGCGAGGATGGGGCGAAGAACAAGTATCTCTGCGGACACGACGAACGACATTGGTTTGTGGCCGGGATACCAGAGGCGGCTCCCGTTGGAACTGTGCGTCAGGCAAAGGAAGCGTTGCAGCCAGGAGAAGTACGAAATGCTGTTGCTCAAAGGCGAGTATCTGGTAAGTCTCGAAACTATCGCAAGAACGCCGCATTCGTACGTCAAGGCGAGTGGTTCTTTCTGCCTGTGCCCACGATGGTGATTGCGGA
>JAYSPO010000166.1:0-15332 GCA_043722015.1 Candidatus Kuenenia sp.
GGCATGGTCGTCGTGGGACGTTGCCGTCCGGATGCCGAAGCTTCCTGCCCGATCATCGCATTCACGAGTGTGCTCTTGCCGGTCCCCGTGCCTCCAAACGTCGCGACAACCAGCGGGGATTCGAGCCGAATTCGTAAAGAATTCACGCGGTCCAGAATCTTTGATACCAGTGACCGCGCCTTCAGCGCGGGCCCCCATGCCGGAGCATCGTCCAGCCACCGCCGCACGCGCAGCACCAGATCATCGATCTCTGCAAGGATCGTGAGTTGCTGCAGTTCAGGTGTGAGTGACATATTTTTGAGCTTTCGCGCGGATAGAAACGATACTCCGCGAAGTCGTTCCTGACAACTTTGTGTGCCACTGGCTTTGCCAGTGTCTTCCAAATGAATCTCAGCTTTTGCCAAGCCAAAGAGAGGGCACTGGCGGAGCCAGTGGCACACGAAAATATCTCGCTCCACGCAGCGTATAGCATAAGACGACGGACATGAATGTCCATCCTACATATGAACAACCTACAACAGCACCTCAAGCTCTGATGCGCATTTCTGGACCTCGACAAACGCTTCCGACTTCGTCAACCCTGCCGCCGCATTCAATTCTTCAGGCAGCGCGCCGAGCAACTCGGAATGAACCAACTGTGTCAGCCAACTCGCCCGTCGTGCTGTAAACGCTGAATGCAGACGATGGAACCATGCCTGCAGCATACCAGTTCCGGAACTTGCCGCACTGGACACCGCCGCTTCTCCAGCGATTGCGGCCGTGGCTCCGCCGGCGACATCGGCAAAAACGTGGACCACTGCAGACGCGGCCGCATGACCCAGAAACGGGGCTACCATTTCTCCGGCAGGACCAAATCCCATTGAAAACAGCACGACGCTGGTCATCGGTCGCACGGCTGCAGAAACGTTGTTCAATTGGCGATACATGCCGAACAGGTCCGGCTTCGTCTTCTGCAGATTCTGCATTTCCTGATCAATCACGAATTTCAGTTCGTCTTCAAAATCCAGCCCATCATGCTTCTGCCGCAGCAACGTCAGCAGCCGGGACCGTGCATCACCCTGCAAAACAGCTTCAATGCGAGGCCGAATGATGTCATTTCCGGAATCTGCCATCCATTGCAACTTGTCGAACAGTTCTTCGACGACTCCCAGCACCGCCAGCCATTCGCGACTGCGGTAATCTTCCATCGGCGGCACCGGTTCGCCCTGCAAGGCGCGCCGCGCTGCCCGGATCGGCCACAGCAGTCCGCTGCCCACCGTGTTGTAGGCTGAATTGATCGTGCGTGCCCAGCCTTCCTGATGCGCGTGCCACCATTGACGAATCTCCGCTACCAGCAGCGAATTCGCAGGTGATGGCCAGTTGCGCACCTGGACCACGCTGTCAGTTGTCAGTCGCGTGGCTGTGCGTCCCAGATCCTCGCTGGCCAGGCGAAGTTCTCTCAGATACGCCGGAATACCGCGCTGGGGATGAGTCAACTCATGCAGCGAACCGAGCAAAGTCCTCATCCGAATTTCGCGAAAACGCAGCTTCGCCAGATCAGCAGCCAGATCTCGCGGCGTGTTGTCAGGTGCGGGCGTTGTCTGATCCGTAGCCGTCGTCGGGATGTGCCGTTCATAAAACGGCAGCCGCAGATCTTCGGCTGCGCGGCGATCGTTAGGAGTGATATAGATGGCATCCGGCGTGATATGAGTTTCGCGGCAAAACGTTTCCAGCCAGATCGGCCAGTACGGTTCGTCTTCCGGAAGCAGGCACTGATTAAAGATCACCATGACGGCTTTGTCTTCGTCACCTGCTTTGCGAAAAAACTCCTTCACGGCGGCGTCATTGTATTTTTGCTGAGTCAAGACAGCGATTAACACATCCGCCGAGCGACGCACAGCATCTGCACGCACCCAGTTGACTCGCGCATCACTGTCAATGTCCGGCGTATCGAGGACCAGCAATGAAGGCGGCAGTTCTGGCGCCACGCGCCAAAACAACCGATGCGTGTCAGATTCTTCCAAAGCCAGCGATGCATCCGACCATTCGTGCAGTTCGAAATCCGGAAAGACAGACTGCAGATCATGCTGTGTTTTGAAACCTTCCGGCACAAGACATGTTGCGTGCTTTGTACCCGACGCCAGCGGACTGGTCGCACTGGCCCGTGATCCGGCCAGATGGTTAAAGATCACGCTCTTACCAATATTCGTGCCACCGACAACCGCGACCACCAGAAACGCCTGCTCCCCCAACTGGGGAACAAGTTTCTGCCGCAACAGTTCAAACCACTCCCGCTCTGCCAACGGCGCAGGCTGCAACAACGCCGCCTCACGTTCCAGCTCGATCAACGCAGGAAGCAGGTTGCGAACTGTGGCTGCACAGTGATTGAACAGCAGGTCTCGTTTAGCGTCGTCCACAAACAACTTTCAACACGCAAAGCAATACGCCCTGCTCGCCGGCAAAACTCTAAGAGTGAGTGCCCCCGATCGACGGAGGCATGCATCGTGGTGTCAAGACTTTCAGGGCCGTTTTAAAAATGAACCTGGATAACGATTGAATCGCTCGTTTTTGATCTGGCTAACATACCGTCTTTCTGTAATGCACGCCAACATCTTTCGCAGCATTGGATCAGCCTGCCACTTTTGAATGATTCACAGTTTTTAAACAACCGAATGGGGACAAGCGAATGAACGCAATCGCAATTTTGTGCTTCATTCGGTTGTCACCCATTCGGTTGTGCTCATCGCTTGACGTTTGGCACAGAGTATCGTCGTCGAGAGCGCGGCTATTACCGCAGCAAATTACTTTAAGCCGCGGCGCTTGAGCAGCGCTTCCACGGTGGGCTCGTTCCCGCGAAACGCTTTGTACGCATCCATGGGTTCGCGGCTGCCGCCGACGGAGAGGATGGTATCGCGGAAACGCTGGCCGTTTTCGCGAGTCAGGCCGCCATGAGCCTGCATGTATGCAAATGCGTCTGCGGCCAGGACTTCGCTCCAGAGATAGGCGTAGTAGCTGCTGGAATAGCCGCCGGACCAGATGTGAGCGAAATAGGCGGTCCGATAGCGGGGCGGCACAGGTGCGTAATCGATCCCGTATTTCTTCATCGCGGCAGCTTCGAATTTCTCAGCGTCGCCGGGGATTTCTTCGGACGTCAACGTATGCCATTCAAGGTCCAGGAGCGCGGCCGCAAGGTATTCCATGGTGTCGAAGCCCTGATTGAATTTACTCGCCTTGATTACCTTGTCCAGGAGTTCCTTGGGAATTGGTTCACCTGTTTTGTAGTGCTTCGCATAATTGGTCAACACTTCAGGCTGAATCGCCCAGTCTTCTTCGAATGTCGATGGGAACTCAACAAAGTCACGCGGTGTGGCTGTGCCTGAGACAGACGGATAAGTGACGTCGGAAAACATACCGTGCAGCGCGTGGCCCATTTCGTGGAACATCGTGGTCACGTTGTCAAAACTGATCAGCGCCGGTTCGCCGGCTGCCGGTTTTGGGATATTCAGCACGTTGACAATGACGGGCTTTTCGTGCAGCAGACGGGATTGATCCACAAAGGAACTCATCCATGCACCGCCGCGCTTTGTGTCGCGTTTGAAAAAGTCCACGTAGTAAATCGCGAAGTGTGTCCCGTCTTTGTCGAAGACATCAAAAACGCGGACATCGGGATGGTAAACAGGCAGATCCGTGCGTTCACGGAACTCAATGCCGTACAGTTTGTTCATCGTGAAGAAGACGCCGTTCTTCAGAACGTTGTCGAGTTCAAAATAGGGCTTCACGGCCGCTTCATCGACTTCAAAACGAGCCTTGCGAACTTTCTCGGTGTAGTATTCCCAGTCCCACGGTGCGAGTTCGTGTTTAGCACCACTTTCTTTGATCATGGCTTCCAGATCGCGGGCTTCTTCCTTCACCTTCGCCAGCACTCCGGGAATCAGATCTGCCAGCATTTTGCGAGCGGCAGCGGGTTCTTCCGCCATCTGATTCTGCAATTTGAAGGCCGCATGATTGGCAAAGCCCAGCAGCTTCGAGCGTTCGGCTCGCAGTTGCGCGATCTCAAGGATTAACGGGCGATTGTCGATGCCACCATCACGTCCCAATCCGCGGTTAGCGGAAGCCTCCCAGATGCGCCGCCGTGTCTCGCGATTGTTCAGCGATGACAGAATCGGGACGCGGGTTGTGTTCGTAATCTCAAGCAGGTACTTTCCATCCTGACCACGTGCCTTTGCGCCTTCGGCAGCCGCCGCGATGTCTGCGACGCTCATGCCATCCAGCTCGGACACGTTTTCGATAAAGACTGATCGTTCTTCGGTGACGGCCAGTAGATTTTCCTCGAACTTCGTCTCCAGCTTGGAAAGCTGCTCATTGAGGCTGCGAATCCGCGCCTGCTGTGCTTCATCCAGTTTCGCACCTGCACGCACAAAACTTTCGTAATGCTGCTTCAGGACTTCCCGTTGTTCTTCGTTGAGTCCCAGTGAATCGCGGGTTGCGTAGAGTTTTTCGACCCGGGTAAACAAACCGCGATTCAGCAAAATGTTGTCTGAATGTGCCGCCTGCAGCGGAGCGAGTTCCGTTTCGATGTTCTGCAGGTTCTTCGTTTTTTCCGCCGAAGTCATGTTGGAAAACACGTTTCGCACGCGTGTCAGGAGGGCCCCTGATTTTTCGATCGCGACAATCGTGTTATCGAACGTCGGTGCGTCGGTCTGAGCTGCAATGACGTCCATTTCGGCAAGCTGCTGCTTCATACCGACCATGAATGCCGGTTGGTAATGCTCCAGACGGACCTTGTTGAAGGCCGGGGTGTGAAATGCGAGCGAACTGGGAGTTGCGAAGGGATTATCAGCAGAAAGTTGCGTATCAGCAGCAGAAGATTGAGCAGTCACGGGGGTATTCGGGTCCTTTGAAGCGGCAGAAGAATAATCATCAAAGCTGACGGCAACTGTCGCCGTCAGAAGAGTTGCAACGCGGAAGAGAGACTTCATGATTGGCCATCCTTTAGAGATTTCAGAACCTTGCCTGGCGTTGAGTCAGAAATTCTACCAACGCTTTATCAAACGGCATACTTGTGTCGAGCGGTACGTAGTCCGCCCCGATACTCACACATGTTGAACGGTATCGTTCGCGCAATTCAGCAACGGCTTCCAGATAGTCCGCTCGGATGCCCGCTGCATCCACAATTTCGTGATCCTGCGATTCTGGTTCCAGCAGATCCACGCTGCCGGAAAACGGAAACGTGACTTCTGCTTCATCCAGAATGTGGAACAGAATCACATCATGGCCACGGAATCGAAGTATTCGCAAAGCATCGATGATCTCATCCGGATCAGCCAGCAAGTCTGACATCAGCATCATCAGGCTTCGATGGCGAACCATCGACGCCACGCGCCGCAGATTACCTGCGATGTTTGTTGTTCCCGTCGGCTTGCAGCGTTGCAGCACGGCCAGAATATCGCCAAGGTGTGACCGCCGACTGCGGGCAGGCAGACTGGCTCGGAGTTCATCGTCAAACGTCATCAGTCCGACAGGATCCTGTTGGTGAATCATCAGATAGCTGATCGAAGCCGCGAGGCAGATTGCATAGTCAAATTTTGTCAGCGTCTGGCGGTACGTGTAGGCCATGCTGCGGGACAGATCCATCAGCAGGTAGCCGGTGATATTCGTTTCGGCCTGATACTTCTTAATGTAGAAACGGTCAGTCCGGGCGAACACCTGCCAGTCGATGTCTTTCGGGTCGTCTCCCGGTTCGTATCGTCGGTGTTCACTGAATTCGACGCTGAACCCATGAAAGGGACTTGCATGCAACCCGGCCAGCAATCCTTCGACAATAAACTTCGCGCGCAGATCCAGCCGCGCGATGCTCTGAATCACTTCGGGCTTGAGATACTGTTCAGCGGACGACATCGCGACGCGATCTTTCAACGTTGGTCAAATAACGATTCAACGGGCTATTGTGGCGTGATTTCATTGATTCGGACAGCGTACGCCCTGGACTGCGGCAGCCTGCTGCCGCTTTCCTCAGCCAGCCTGCTGGCCCCGAAAAAGCTGATCCATCGTCCCATAACCATGACCAATCCCAAAGTTCCGCAGCAGGCTGCGAGCACAAAAGCGGCAGCAGGCTGCCGCAGTCCCCAGGCGGCTAACCCAACGTAAACTCCGGCAGTCTGACGATCTCACCGCCTTTATTTGCAGACTCATGCGCACAGATGCCGACACAGGTCCAGTTGGCACTGGTGACGGCGTCAGGACGCGGGTCGCGGCCTTCTACGAGAGCGGTCACGAATTCATGCACGAGATGTGGGTGTGAACCGCCGTGGCCACCGCCCTGCAGGAACGACAGGTGATCGGCGTCATGAATTTCGGCAGGCTGAGTAAATCGACGAATCGGTTCCGGTAACAGATGGGCGAAGTCGGGGATCGTGACTTTTTCCGGGATCTCAGGTTCAGGTTTTTTCGCGGTATGGATCACATGCGGCTGGTGTTCCACCAGTGTCCATTCGAAACTTTTCTTCGTGCCGTACACATCGAAACTTTCACGGTACTGACGCGCGACGTCGTAGAGAAACCGCCAGATATGGGCCGTCAGATCCGTGTTGCGAATCTTGATGTGACAGGTCTCCACCGCAAACTTGTTGCCGGACTTTTTGGCGATATCGTCGCGAACAGTGCCTGAACCAAAGCAACTCACGTATTCGGCCAGACCATCGACGAGTCCGAGACAGGGGCTCACGACATGGGTCGCATAGTGCATGGGAATCATCTTTTCCCAGTAACTCGGCCAGCCGTCCATGTCCTGCGGATGCGACGCGGCGAGATGTTGAATCTTGCCTAGTTCTCCCTTCTTGTACATTTCCTTGATGAACAGATACTCGCGGCTGTAAACCACGGTTTCGGCCATCATGTACTTCAGGCCGGTTTGCTTGACTTTTTCGACAATCTGGCGGCATTCGTCGAGCGTGGTCGCCATCGGAACGGTACACATCACATGTTTGCCGGCATCCAGTGCTTTGAGCGACATCCATGCGTGATCGGGAATCGGGCTATTGATATGGACAGCGTCGATACTCTTGTCGGCCAGCACTTCGTCGTAGCTGGTGTATCGTTTTTCAATTCCGAACTGATCACCGCATTTCTTGAGTTCCGCAGGATCGCGTCGGCAAATGGCTGCAACATTGGCGTTTGGATGAGCCTGATAGATCGCAATGAACTCCGCCCCGAATCCAAGCCCAATCATCGCCACATTGATTTGTTTCGCCATCGTTTACTCTCTGTCTGGATCAAAATACGGTCAGAATTGCATCAAGGAGTGTACAAGCCCTTACTGTGTCGCGAAGTCGGCTGAACTTCAACCATCGCCGCACGATTGCTGGCAAATTGTGAAAAGCTTGCTTCTCGTTTCAGAGATTGAACCAGTGAACCGTGAGAGAGTCTGAACGACCCCCCAACGAGTCGCACACTCGATGCTAGAATTTTCAGGGGCCGACTTCTCCGCTTCCCGGCGGCCATAATTCGCGCGGCTTACTGTTTCGGGCACAAAATCCTATGCAGCATGTGATCCAGTCAATTCATTGCCGGAAGTGCGGTTTGAAAAGCGGAATGTCAAAGCCCGCATTCATTGCGGGGCTTGTCCTGTGGACGCTGGTGCTGGGAGCCATGTATTCCGTCGCCGTTCGTAAGATGTCGAACGATGTAACTCCGGTGACGGCGGCTCAATCAGTCGGCTCTGAACAAACGGGCGAAATAGACGAGCAGGAGCCCATCACGGCAACTCAGAAAACAGTCATCATCAGCTTCCCCAGCCGTGAGCTTCCGGAGTTTGAATTTCCTGAAAGCATGGGGGGGACTGTCAGTCGTGAAAGCCTGAAGGGCAAACGCTGGCTAGCCAACTTCATTTTCACGCGCTGTGCCGGGCCGTGTCCCATGATGACCAGGGATATATCCGAACTTCATCGTTCCGTGACGAAGTCGAATCCGGATTTTCGCTTTGTCTCGTTCAGTGTGGATCCAGTGTACGATACCGCTGAGGTGCTGAAGAAATATGCGGAGACATTTCAGGCCGATCACGAGCGATGGAAATTCGTCACCGGCGATGAAACTGCGATGCACGATCTGATTCGCGGAGGATTTACGCAATATGTTCAGCCGAATCTGGGTGATCTGCGAAAGCCCGGCATGGAGGTCGCACATTCCAATCGAGCCGTGCTGGTGAACGAAGACGGAGTCCCCGTTGGTTCGTTTGTCATGACCATTCCCGAAGATGTTGTCAAACTTCGACGTATCATTGAAGGCAAGGATGAATTCCCAAAGCCCGGCCCAGGACTCTCGTTCTCCGCCACGAGTGGTGAGAACCCGAGCGTGCCTCTGACGCTCGTTCCAGTGAAAGACACCGACGCTTTGGAGTCGGCGGTAGAACCGGAGGCCACAGTTGAAGGCGATTCACTCCCCAGTGAAAAAACGAACGACAGCAACACCGGTGGCAACACGGCAGACGACGCAGAACGAAGTGAGACGCCTCAGACCAGGAATCAGAGAATTGACGAACTGCTGCCAGCGTGGGCCGCCAAAATGCCGTCGGTCAATGCTGGCCTGAATTCCGTCTGTATCGTGTTGTTGTTGTCGGGCCTGGCCGCGATCAAGTCTGGGCAAAAAATCCAACACCGCAACCTGATGATCGTTTCGTTTCTTGTATCGGTGGCATTTCTGATCTGCTATTTGACGTATCACGAGTTGCTGCATCGGTTTACTGGATATCGCGGTCGGGCGTTCGATGGCAGTGTTCTGGCTAGTCGCGTGTATTTCAGTATACTGATTCCACACGTAATTCTGGCGGCGCTGGTCCCGATTCTCGCCCTTCGGGTTTTCTATCTGGCATTCAAAGAACGCTGGCCAGAACACCGGATCCTTGCAAGAATCACGCTGCCGGTCTGGTTGTTTGTGTCGATTACTGGTGTGGTGATATATGGTATGCTGTACCACTGGCCCTGGCCGACCACTCGTGTCGCTGATCAAGGTTCAGAAGTCTTAGGAGTCTGACTGATGAAATCGCTGCTTCGCCTGACACTGGTTGCCGGAGTTTTTGCTGCGACTGCTGGTGCTGTGCCTCACGCATGGCAATCTGAGGCAGCGGCCTGCCCGAGCTGCAAGGCCGCTAACGAAACCGACTCGCGGCGTCCCACCGCTTACATGTACAGCATTCTTTTCATGCTGGGAATGCCCGCCACGATCTTCAGCTGTTTCGGTATTGCCTTTTACCGTATGTCTCGCCGTGAAATGCTGGCACAGGAAGCAATGCTGGCGGAAGAAAGTGATGCTGAAAACTCCTGATGTTCTGGAAATCAAGTTCAGCGGTTCGCGTCTGGCCCGGTCGCCCTTATCCTCTGGGAGCCACATGGGAAGGTAACGGAGTTAACTTTGCGTTGTTCTCTGCGAACGCAACGCGCGTCGAACTCTGCCTGTTCGATTCTGTGGATTCGCAGGAAGAAATCTACTGCGTCCCGATGCGCGAACAGACGGACCTTGTCTGGCACTGCTTTCTGCCGGATATTCGTCCAGGACAACTGTACGGCTATCGCGTCCACGGACCGTATGATCCTCAACGCGGGCATCGGTTTAATGCCAATAAAGTCGTCCTGGACCCCTACGCCAAAGCAATCGGACGTGACATCACATGGTCTGATTCGATGTTTGGATATTGCATCGGTGATCCTCAGCAGGACCTTTCATTCGATAACAGAGACAACGCGGCGCACGCGCCTTTGGCGATGGTGGCAAAGCCGAGCTTTCGCTGGAGATCTGACCGACCGCTGCGAACGCCATGGCACGAAACAATCATCTACGAAACACATGTACGCGGATTCACAAAGCAACACCCGGACGTTTCGGAACACCATCGAGGAACCTTTGCCGGACTGGCGTCATCTGCATCGATTCGTCATCTCCGCCGACTTGGAGTGACAGCGGTTGAACTGATGCCGGTTCACCATCGCGTTGACGACCGTCACCTTGTTGACCGAGGATTGTCAAACTACTGGGGTTACAACACCCTGTCGTTTTTTGCGCCCGATACGCGTTACGCAGCTACATCGGTCAGCGGTTCTGTGCGCGAATTCAAAAAGATGGTTCGCCGACTGCATCGCGCGGGTCTGGAAGTGATTCTGGATGTGGTCTACAACCACACCGGTGAAGGAAACCATCTGGGCCCCACGCTTTCGCTGCGCGGCATCGATAATGCCTCCTACTACCGATTGACGCCGGAAACCGGTCGGTTTTACATGGACTACACGGGCTGCGGAAACACGTTGAATATGTTGTGCCCACACGTCTTGCAGTTGATCATGGACAGTCTGCGGTACTGGGTGCAGGAAATGCACGTGGATGGTTTTCGTTTCGACCTGGCCAGCGCGCTCGCGCGGGAATTGCATGCCGTGGATCGGCTGGGCGCGTTCTTTGACATCATTCATCAGGACCCGGTCCTGTCTCAGGTGAAGCTGATTGCGGAACCGTGGGATCTGGGTGAAGGCGGTTATCAGGTCGGGAATTTTCCGGTGCTGTGGACGGAGTGGAACGGCAGGTATCGCGATTCCGTGCGGAGATTCTGGCGAGGCGACGGAAACGCGGTGTCGGAATTCGCCACTCGTCTTTGTGGCAGCAGTGATCTGTACGAACACAGCGGACGAAAGCCTTATGCGAGTATCAACTTCATTACCTCCCATGACGGTTTCTGTCTGAACGACCTCGTCAGCTATAACGAGAAGTACAATCACCGGAATGGCGACGGCAACTGTGATGGTGACAACCACAATCTGAGTTGGAATTGCGGGCATGAAGGACCGACGGAAGATGCAGGGATTCATGAATTGCGGCTGCGCCAACTTCGAAACTTTTTCGCGACACTGATGCTGTCGCAGGGCGTACCGATGCTGTGCAGCGGTGATGAACTCAAACACTCACAACAGGGAAACAACAACACCTACTGTCAGGACAATGAGCTCAACTGGCTGAGTTGGAATCTGGGTAGTGACGAAGAACAGATGCGGGAGTTTGTCGCCCGAGTCGTACGACTTCGGCGCCAGAATCCTGTCCTGCGTCGTCGTCGATTTCTGGAAGGCACGGAAGTTCGGGGATCTGAGTCAACCGACATTACCTGGTTTGATGCATCCGGACGGGAAATGAAAGACGCGGACTGGCATGCTCCGTCCGCACGAGTGTTTGGAGAGCGTCTGAACGGAAAGATGCTGAATGAGTTTGACACACGAGGCAAAGCAATTGAAGGCAGAACTTTGACGATCCTCTACAACGCATCCGCAGAAAACGTGAATTTTGTTCTGCCTGCGGTGGGTCATGCTGAATTCTGGCGCCCGATTCTGGATACGTCTTCGTGGCTATCCGTTCGGAAGTGGATCCGTGGCGGAGACGCCGTGCCGATGGTTGCACGATCCATTCTCGTGCTGGAACTCCGGCGAATCTGGCCTGCATTTCTCGCTAATCTGCTCTTGCCGTCTCAGCAACCGGCAGAGACTCGTGTGACGTCGAAGTTACATGATTCCGGCATTCGCCCGCGGAAGTCGGCTTAACAAATGCTGCGACTGGCTCTCCAGTTATTTTACCAGTTCAATTGGTCTGATTGAGGCATCCGTACGTTTCTGACTGTTTCTAAAACTCCCGGGTTGGTTAAGATTCCATTCGACCATCCCCAGGATTTGGTCCACCGTATTTTCAGTTTTCCGACCAGGAACTTCTGGCCCACGACCCTGTTCAGGAATGTTGATTTCCGTGCAACTGTTTCGCTACATCCAGAAAGCATTCACCAATCACTGGAACCTCTTGGGGCTGGTGGCCGGCATCGGGTTTTCCCTGCTGTCCGGAAGTCCCGAGATTGGCTTGCCGCTCGTTGTCGCTGCTGAAGTCGCTTGGCTGGGAATCGTGGGAACCCACCCCAGGTTCCAGCAGTACGTGGATGTCACCGAGAACGAAATAGTGCGGTCTCACGACGCCGCAGCCACCGATGAACGAATGCGAAAGATGTTTGCCGCACTGCCCCGTGGTCTGCAGAATCGGTTTTCAGAACTGCTCAAACAGTGCCATGAACTGCGTTCAATCAGCCAGGGCTACCACGCGGCTAACAGCGCAACGGAAGATGGTACGGTCGCCGAACTTCGCATGAATGGTCTCGATAAGCTGCTGTGGTTATTTCTGAAACTGCTGTACGCGGAATACTCACTGAATCGCTTTTTCGAAACGACTGGTATCGAACAAATTCAGCGAGATCTGAAACAGCTCCAGGACCGCCTGAAACGAGAACAGGAGCGTCCAGCAGGAACACAACGCGATCGAATCATCGCGACACTGCAGGACAACCTGCAGACCTGCGAACAGCGTCTGGCAAATTTTGGACAGGCTCGCGACAGTTACGAACTGGTCCGTGCTGAACAACAGCGTCTGGAAACCCGCATCCGTTCGCTGGCGGAAATGAGCATCAGTCAGGGTGACCCTGGAACAATTTCATCGCAGGTGGATACCGTCGCGGGCAGCGTCGCTGAAACGGAAAAGACGCTGGAAGACCTGAAGTTTGTCACGGGACTCTCATCACTGGATGAAACTGTGCCCGAAATCATTCCGCGACAAAAAGTGGCACAATAAACGCATGACGAGACGGCCTCAATCACCACTCCTGTCCGCGCATGAATCACAGCTCGTGGTGATTGATGTTCAGGAACGGCTGCTGCCAGTGATCCGGGATCACCTGAGCGTCGCCGCATCGATTCGCTTTTTGATGGATGCCGCCGCGATTCTGCAGGTTTCTACGGTTGTGACGGAGCAGTATTCGAAAGGGCTCGGGCCGACAGTGGAACTCCTGCGCAACCATCCAGCGACAGTTACGACGCTGGAAAAGTTGAAGTTCAGTGCTGCTGAGACATTGACGATGGATCCGTCGGTATCCAGCTCATCGACGAAAGAACATTCCGGCAGTCATGCGTTTGGCTTCAATTGTCGTCCCGCTGCTCAAACGGTCGCATCCGCACTGGAACATCCGCGTGCGATGGCGAAGCAGCCTGTGCTGGTGGGTATTGAAACGCATATCTGTGTGCAGCAAACGGCTCTGGAACTTTTCGAGAAAGGTTTTCAAGTCTTTGTGGCTGCGGACTGTGTGGGCAGCCGAAATGCCGAAGACCAAAAATGGGCACTGCACCGCATGGCCGACGCAGGTGTGATCATCACGACTGCGGAAGCGATCGCGTTCGAATGGTGCGAACGAGCGGGCAACGATTCTTTCAAGGCGCTCAGCCGTCTGGTTCGTGACCGCGATGCGCAGCGAATCATGACTTCGGCGAGCCGGGTTCCTTAGACTCGGTCCAAAGCAGCGATTCCTGTAGCTTGGACATTCATGTCCGTTAACTCGCGACAGGATTTTTACGACGAATGCAGGCTCATATGCAACCACGCGGTTGCGGATCTGTGTCCGGACGAAGTAGGCTTCCCGAAAGTAAATAGTGCATAGTGTTGTCTCGCAAAAGAAATCGATGCGACTGATGAATTGGATTCTCAAAATCCTTGCCTTCGCGTTCACAACGGCATTCCTCAACGCTGTTGTGGTCGCTGTCAGTGACGAAATCCCGATCTCGCCTGAGCAGGTCGAGTTCTTTGAAACACGCGTGCGCCCGGTGCTGATCGAGCGATGTTTCGAATGTCATAGTTCCGATGCCGCAGAGGTCAAAGCGGGGTTGCTGGTCGAGAGTCGCAAAGCACTGCTCGCTGGCGGAGAAAGCGGCCCGGCAATTGTCCCAGGTGTACCCGAGAAAAGCTTGCTCATCGCATCCATTCGCTACGAGTCACTCGAGATGCCTCCCAAAGGCAAACTGCGTCCCGAAGAGATTGCATCCCTCGAGAAATGGGTGCAGATGGGCGCCCCATGGCCTGCCGATGCTGCGAAGTCGGAGCCTGTTGTGATGACTGCGGAACAGCCCCGCGACTGGGATACGCTGCGCCAGAATCATTGGGCATTCCGTCCAATTGAAAAAGCGGTCCCGCCGGACGTCAGAGATACGACATGGCCTGAAAGTGACATTGATCGATTCATTCTGTCACGTCTGGAAGAGACCGGTCTGAAACCGGCTCAACGAGCTGATCGCCGCGTCCTTATCAGACGGGCCTGTTTCGATCTGATCGGACTCCCTCCCACTCCGGAGGAAGTGGAAGCGTTTGAAAGCGATTCGCAGCCAGACGCCTTTGCGAAACTCGTCGATCGACTGCTCGAATCGCCGCACTACGGCGAGCGCTGGGGACGCCACTGGCTGGATGTTGCTCGTTACAGTGACGGGTTCGGCGGCTTTCTGGACAATCAGGGACAACCACACGCCTGGCGTTATCGCGACTGGGTGATTGAGGCACTCAACCGGGATCTCCCCTTCAATGAATTCGTCCGTCTGCAGATTGCGGGTGATCTGATCGACAGCGAAAACGGCGCTGTCGCCACAGGCTTTTTTGCCCTCGGGCCGACCTACATTTCGGACGGCGGTGATCCTGACGCCACAGCTCAGGCGAGGTCCGAAACTCTGGATGATCGTGTCGATACTTTGTCGCGTGGAATCCTGGGCCTGACGGTCTCCTGCGCTCGTTGTCACGACCACAAGTTTGATCCTATTCCACAGCTGGATTACTACTCACTTGCCGGGATCTTCCAGAACACGAATGTGATCGTTAAGCCGACTGCTTCGCCGCTGTTGATCCGGCACTATGATGAGGCGCAGCTGGTGATCAGTGAACGCGAGAAGAGTTTGCAGCAACGTGAACGGAAATTGAAGAAAGACGAGGGCGGATCGTCGCCTGAGGAGCAGCAGGAATTGGAGACTCTGCGGAGCGAGTTACAGAAACTGAAGGATGACGCTCCTCCAAAACCAGATTCTGTCCACGCAGTCGCCGACGGCGGCAATGCCGACATGCATCTCGCAATTCGCGGCAATCTGCTTCGACAGGGGCCGGTTGCGCCAAGGCGATTCCTCCGCATCGTTGCAGGGGCGGAACCGGTAAAATTCACGCAAGGCAGCGGTCGTCTGGAATTGGCTGAGGCCATCGTCAGTCCACAAAATCCCCTGACCGCACGAGTCTTTGTGAACCGTGTCTGGATGCATCATTTCGGGAAAGGACTTGTTCGCACACCTGGCAATTTTGGCACGCTCGGGGAAAAACCGACTCATCCGGAATTGCTCGACTGGCTGACATCGCGGTTCATCGAACAAGGCTGGTCAATCAAGCAACTGCATCGCGACATCATGAAGTCAGCCGCTTACTGCATGAGCAGCCACTATGACGAGCAAAATTTCAGGGCCGATGGTGACAACCGGCTCCTCTGGAGGATGAAC
>JAYSPO010000167.1:0-3466 GCA_043722015.1 Candidatus Kuenenia sp.
CAAATCAGGCAGTGGCGAGCATCAACGCTCTCGGATTCCGAACGACGCAGATCTTCGACGTCGCAGGCCGTGGCGTGGCGTCCGTCAATGCCAACGGCAATCGCTCGACGACGGTGTACGATACCAAAGGAAGACCAGCCGCCAGCATCAACCCCCTGGGAAAACGCTGGTCTACGATTTACAACACTGTCGGTCAGACTGTGGCCAGCAGGGACCCACTGGGAAATCGCAACACGACAGTATACGACACGGCAGCCCGCGTCGTCGCGAGCGTCAATCCGCTCGGCAAACGTGCGACCACGGTCTACAACATCGCCAGTCAATCGCTGGCCACAATCGACGCCAACAGCAATCGAGTCAGCAGCGTCTACGACGCCATTGGCCGACGCACGGTCGAAGTCAACGCCGTCGGCAATCGCACGACGACTGTTTACAATTCGCTCGGGCAAACGTCGGCTCTGGTGGATGCCCGAGGCAACCGGCACAGTTTCACGTACGACAGCACAGGCGCCCAGACGCAGCTGATTGATCCGCTGAACCGACGGACGACATCGGCCTACGACGCAGTCGGACAGCAAAACCTGCGAATCGACGCTCGCAGCAACCGCACGAGCTTTGTGTACAGCACGGTCGGGCAGCTGACGAGTCGAAAATACCCAAACGGCAGCCGAGCGACGCTCAGTTACGACACTGTCGGCAATCGCACCGTGATGGCCGATTCGACGGGGCGGTATTCTGCCACGTATGACGCGGTGGGTCAGACAACAGTCACCGCAAGCCCGAACGGTCAGCGGCAGACATTCTCCTATGACACCGTCGGGCAGAGACGCTCAATGGACGCGACCGGTGCTGGTCGGTTTACGTACCAGTACGATGCCGCCAATCAGATTTCGTCGCTCCGGAATCCGTACACCGAACGCACGACGTTTGGGTACGACGATGCTGGCAGGCGGAATGTGCAGCGGAATGCAAACGGCACGCGTGTCTCGCTGTCGTATGACGCGGCCAGCCAGACGACACAGGTGTTTCACCGCACGTCCGCCGGTGCCAGCGTGCTGCAGCTGGATTACGGTTACGATCCCGCAGGCAACCGCAAATCGATGGCAGAAAACGGTGCTGCAGCCCGCACGACATGGACCTACGACAAGCAAAACCAGTTGCTGGGCGAACACCGCACGGGTACGAATCCGTACCGGCAGACGTTTACCTACGACGCCGCTGGCAATCGGACCCTGAAGAACATCGATACCATCCGTACGACGTATGCTTACGATGTCGCGAATCAGGTGAAGTACGGTCAGGCGGTCGCCGGACGCACGTCCTTCGCTTACGATGCCACCGGCAATCAACGAATTGAGCAGCCGCCAACCGGCAATCGGACGACGACTACATGGAACTACGAGAACCAGCCGACGCAGTATCGACTACCGACCGGTTCGCCGGTGACGATGTCCTACAACGGCGACAACCGCCGAGTGATCTCGCAGCAGGGGGCGACGACTACGAAATTTGTGTGGGACGCAACGACCGATGCGTACCTGTCGGAACTCGATGCTGCCAATGCCGTGCAGGCCGTCTACACGAACGAGCCGCAGCAATACGGCTCGGTAGTGAGTCAACGACGAGGCACAACAAGCAGCATTCTTCACGCCGACGCCCTCGGGACAACGCGCGTGCTGACCAGCAGCACACAAACGACCACTGACACGTACCTGCTAGATGCCTGGGGCAACCCAATCACCAGCAGCGGTACGACCGTGAATCCGTTTCGATGGGTTGGACGGCATGGCTATTATCAGGATTCAAGCACAGGGCTCTTGTACGTCAGAGCGAGGATGTACCATCCGACCCTGGCGCGGTGGTGCAGTGTTGATCCCATTTGCCACTCAGAAAGAATGAATCTCTATGAATATGCCGCCAACCAAGCTATTCTGCTTCTTGATGCGTCGGGCATGGCTACTAATCTAGATTTTAAATCACCCGATTTCCCCGATTTCCCCGATATTCCAGATTTTAACGAGATTACTGGTAGGGTTGCGTGCCTCCTTTGGGCAGCAGCTGAGAAGAAAATGGCAAATGACTGGCTTCTAGACCTCCCTGGGTGCCCATGTCACGTAGATTGCATTGATCCCAATATTTGGTCGCCTCCAGCCCCTGAGAGTACTCATCCAGGTGCGGAAGTGTGTATACGTACTCTACAACCGGTCAAAAAGTTTCCGTTTCAACTCTGTGGTTCTGGACAGCAATGTTGTTATGCGTCCGGACATTTGATTACCGACGGTCCAGGTGCTGGTACGCCAGACCGTATAAGTCCCAACCCAAAAAATCTATGCGTGCTCGGACATGCGCGTGTAGATGTGATCCCCTTCTTTGCGTGCAAAGCTGCGGGAATGTTAGACCTCTATCTTGAACTACGCCCGCCCAACAACAGAAAAGGATGCGAGCCATGGGCTACGTGACGCTTCACTTAATAGAGTGGTGTTCTACACATTCTAAGTTATTTCCGGGCATTGGACTCCGTATAGCTACAGGAATTTTGTTGTTGAATGTCTTTCAATTTGAGCCGCAAGCGTCAGCATCGCCACAAAGTGACAATGGAGACGAAATCACTCGTATGGCAAAGACCATAGAAACCATTACCTCACAAGAACGTACATGTCACGAACGTCGTGCCGCGTTAAGCCCATATTGGGAATCGCTGCCGTTAAAGGCTCAGCTACTAACGCCGCACATTACGAAATTGAAGGGAATCGTTCTTGATGAACAAGAACCATTTGAGTTGAGGGCCGATATTTTGCACGCAATCGCATCATGTGGATTGATGCAGCAGGAAGTGAGTTGCGTAAGCATAATCAATGATGTAATGGCTAATCCTCTGGTGGACCGCCGCCTTCGCCTCGCGTCTGCAATGCATCTTGCTGTGCTCCCAAACAACAATCTTGATGTAGATGATGTCGTCAGCCTCGTTATTAACTACCCGGGTTCTGATGAAGAAAGATGCGAGGCACTAGGCTATTGCATCGATGTAGTTAGTCGTAACCCAAAAGAAACAGGGGAATTCCACAGGCGAATGCTCCTACTTTCAATCGATGAGACAGAATCTAAAGCAATCCGTTGCGTTGCACTCTCAGCTTTTCAACAGACTGCGGGATGGCTATGTGACACCGACAATCGCCGTGATTTCTTGAGCACGCAGCGTCTGCTTCTCAGTCTTATGAAGTGTCGCGAAACGCCTGATGCGCTTCGAGTTGTAACAATCTTCTCGGCCTGCACTGTACTACTCGCTGACCCCAAAGCTGTTAATGAAAGACAGATCGCTGAAGTAGGAAGAGCATTTGCCACGTTCTTGGTTAGGGTCGTAAATGATCCGACTGAATCGACCGACGTACATGATGCTGCCATGGAAACAATCGTAATGATGCTCCCATTTATTGACGAAAAGATTGTAACGACGCTTGCGAGTGCA
>JAYSPO010000168.1:0-11012 GCA_043722015.1 Candidatus Kuenenia sp.
GCTTCCAGTGCTGTGTTCCTGTGAATCTCCAGCACTTCACTGATTCCACCGTGCTCATCTTTTGCATAACCGCCAGCGTGCGTGTAGGTTGTCGCCAAGCCAAGTTCCTGGCATGTCGTAAACACAAATTGATCACGCTCCCGCAGTTCTTCGATCGTCATTCCGCCGCCACAGCAAAGTGGATCATTGACGTACGGATCGGCCCCAGCTTGATAAATGATCAACTCTACACCGTCATCCTTCATACCAGCGAGTGTCTCCCCGAGTTGCTGCAATAGGTCGTCCTGGCGGAACCCTGATCTGCGTCCTCCGAACTGTCCGCCGAACGACCATGCCTTCACAATGTCATGAAGTTCGAGTCTGTCGATGATATCGACAACTCCGTCAAACCAGTGTGCGTCACAATCCACGATACCGACACGGCTGACAAGTCCTTCGTTGATCGCCTTGATTGCCGCAACACATAGACCGTTGAAAGTGCAAAAACCGCCGGCACTTGACCTGTGCGAATGGTGATGTCCTGAACTCGGACTGCATGTGATTCTTTCCGTGATCGCGGCCTTTGCGGACGCGATGATCGACCCATTTGTCCACAAACACGAATCCGTCACGCGCTTGATCTTGTTCCCGTGTCCGTTGTTGATCTTGCGCGTCAGAACGTATTTCACAAACTTCGGATCGTGTGCCAAGCAAAGATCCGCTTCTGTCGCCGGTTCGAAGTCCACGATCTCGATGTCGAGCCCTCGCTGTTGCCAGTCAGCAACTGCAGCCGCTGGCTTACTCCCGGATGGCGAATACCCGTGGCTCGGCGTGCTCATCTTTGGATTGAAGAATACTTTCATGTGACGATCCCCCCGTTTTTCATGCTTTATGACTGAGTCGGAACGATTGCGCGGTCATGTTTTTCGATTCCAGACAGAACCGTCCGAGATCAAAACGACCCGATAAGATCAGGAACCGGCAGGATGCGGTCGTGCTGCTGAAATGTGTTGAGCCGCAACAAGGCTCAACGAATTTCCCCTGTCATTCAGATCGTTCGTTTGAGAATGCTTTGAACTGCCGTGTGGGTCCAACGCTTGTTGCCTGCCTTGGTTGCGATCATTGTGGACTCCAATCTGGTGGCGATCGCCCGCAAGCTGTGGCCTTTCGAGCGGAGTGATTGCATCAAGTGAATAGTCTTGCGCTCACTCATGTTTGGGATCAGTGTCTGTCCGTCATCCGCAAGATCAAAGCCGAATGGCACCTGGCCAAGGAACCTGCCCTGTTCTCTCATGTGTGCCATTGCTGCGGTTGTTCGCTCACTGATTTGATTGCGTTCGAATTCAGCCAAAACAGCCAACATTTGGAAAACCATTTTCCCGGCGGCAGTCGTGGTGTCGATCTTCTCTGAAAGGCTTACCAGGTCAGCCCCTGCCTTGCTGAGTTGCTCGCTAATCTGAATGGTGTCACGTGTCGAACGGGCCAGACGACTGAGTGAGAACACGACCAATGCACCACGCCTCTTTGTGACAGTCGTGAGTGCCTTCTGCAGTTCAGGCCGGTTGTCAGCACGCTTGCCGCTGATCCCAGCATCGACAAAGACTGCAGCCAATTCGCGGTCGTTGGCGATACACCAAGCTGCGATCTTCGTTTTCTGTGCGTCGAGAGAGACGCCTTCAACCGCCTGGGCTTCAGTTGATACCCGAATGTAAGCAATTGCTGTCTGCATTTTGCGTCCCCCGTCTGACTTTCAAAATTCCAATCATTCCTGTGAGTTCTGTACAACGGGGACCGGTGGTGTACAGATCAATGTTTCTGGCCCGATTCTCAAGTGGCAACTGAAATCCGAATTCACGTCAACTGAACAACAATCAGAATTGTTTGCACCTGTGCCGTAAGCCGCGACACCATCATTTTTCGATGTCGCTGGTCTGAGATCCGTTTGTACGCATCCGACACACTTCAACTCCGGAACATGGACATTCACAGGGATGCCATGCGGTTGTTCGGAGCGTCGCAGAATTGAGTCACTGAACTGAAGTCGAATACTGCGTGTCACGAAGCACATCTGGAATCGACAAGGACACTTGAAGCCGCAGCCCGGCGACTTTCTAATGATGCGGAAGAGTTGTTGTCGTTTTCGAAACTTGATAATCATCGTTCACCCGTGCCATCGGAGTTATCCGTGTTGGAGATCGAAGACCAGAAAGACGACGTTTGCTTCCTCTGTGGAGTGACTCTGGATGCCAAATCTCGTTCGGTGGAGCATGTTTTCCCAAAATGGCTCCTGCGAAAGGGGAATCTTTTTAATGAAACGCTTTTCCAATCCAACGCATCAACGCTCCCTTACAGACAATGCACGATCCCCTGCTGCGTTTTGTGTAATTCTGGGCCGCTGTCCAAATTGGAGACTGAGATCCGGAACGCCTTCGGCGGGGGCCCCGAAGGCGTCCGAAATCTTGAAGCGGAGCGGCTGTCTCTCTGGATGGCGAAAATCTACTACGGCACGATTCTCCGCAGCAATCTGCTGCCAACTGACAGGGCCAACCCATCTGGCGGTCCGATTGTGCCCGATGAAGTAATGCCGATCCTATCCATGCTGCGATTTTTCCTGCAGCGAATCAGAATTGACCACCAATTCAATTTCGACCCCGACTCTACGTTTGTCACCAATGTACATCGGTACGACAAACCTGATCGTGACTTTGACTGGATGGCTGCCACCGTGATCGGCAAACCCGGTAGGGAGCGGTTCGTGCCTGCTCTGGCGCTACGACACAATGGGGTCGGCGTCATCACACTTTTCGGCGACGGTGGCGCACACAAGAAGCTTTGTGCATCTGCATTCGACGAATTCACTGATGTTCAACTTCACCCCGTGCAATTTGTTGAACTTGCGTGTCACGCCTTCTACAAGCACTCCCTGTTCACTGACAGCATCGGCTACTGCACCAGCCACGTTCAAGGCGGCCCGATGATTACGATCGCACACATACCTGCGAGCGGTCCTACCTGGAACCAATGGGATACCGAAGAGTACGCGATGTGCCTATTCCGGCAACTCAGTGCAAGACCACATCTTGGCGTGTCCGACTTTTCGAATGTCTTTTTTGGCAACGGTAAAGTCATTACCTTTCTTCACTGGCCCGATGGCAGTCGGCGTGTGGCAACAAGGGACGAACTGCAATAACTGGGAAGTGAACATTCCCGGATGCTACAGCTCAGGTGTATGCGGCCATCGTGGATTGGCACCCTCTTGTGGGCGTTTCATCAGCACTCCGACCCTACGTTCGGATGGCTTTGTCCGCGGTAGGCATGGGAAATTTCAGGACGTTGCTGATCCTACTCGCAACCTTCGTGATCCGCACGCGCATGGCTGACGTTAAGCTGATGTTCAAAACTGGCGATGAATGATCACATCTGAATCGAAACGATCGGGGGAAAACACAAATGAAAGAGTCATTGAGCTACACCGATTTGAACAAACGGATGAAAGAACTATCGCATGACACTTCCCTTGAGGCGCAAGCGGAGTTTGATGACCTGCTCGAACAATTGGTCACGATGGACATGGGATTGCAGAGTACACGGCGGGCGATGTCTCGTTCGCAATCAGAGCAAAATCCTGCAAAGGGTTTAGAAGCGGAGTGAATTGCTCCCTGGACATTCGCAATTCCTCCTCCACAGGGGCAAAGTACAGAACGTAAATGGCGAGAATCCCTGTGCATTTCGCGTTACGGATCGATTGGAATGATCGGATCGAATCTCCCGTATGTTTTTCATTTCCTATAGGGTTTCAAAATCAACCGGAAACTTCGTTACATCGTTCCACTCGTTACTTGAATGCGTTTTCGACATCATAAACGTGGCTGATTTCCCTCAGCATTAAGCCACGGTAGTGGCGTCCGTTGGCTGAATACCTTTCGTATCCGTTGTCGGTCAACCACGCTCCGACCGCACGTTTGGCTGGCAAGAACTCGCCAGCATCATTTGCCCACTGCTCGAAGCGATCGTACAAATGGCTGAATCTGACAGCGAAGGATTTGCCAGGCACGCAGCAATCGGAGATGAAACGCCCGAGGATGTCCTCTGAACTGCGATAATCTTCTGTCGCACCTGTAACGCTCGCCGGTGGATCCAGGCCAATACGCTGCCATTCAAGGCAACCGCGAACTGCCCACGCAAGAATTCCCGACCGTTCTGCTTTGAGTTTCTCGGAGAGTTGCTTGTCCCGTCGATCTCCATCAAAGCGGCGCATGAAAGGCACCAGCAACAGCCGCCTCCAGATACCATGATCCGTTCCCGCTATGATCGGTCGATGATTGGTACACAAAACGAGTTTATGGGTCGGATTGAATTCCCAGAAGTCTTCACGCATCCGACGCGCCATAATCTTTTCGCCGCCCGTCAGCATTTTGACGGTGGATTCCGCCAGCTTGCGTGATGCCTCAGTTTCCACGCATGACACAAATCGTTTGCCAAACAGACTCGCCTTTTCTGTCGGGTGCGCTTCGCTCTTTTTCTCCATCAGAAAATCAGGCAAACACTGCATGGTGTAATCAGGTCCGATCGTGTCCATGAATGCGTTGATCAGCGTTGATTTTCCGTTTGCACCAGTGCCGTAAAACAACGCCAGCTTTTGTTCCGACACATCGCCGGTCAGGAAGTAGCCGAACAGTCGCTGCACAAACTGAATCAGGTCGTCGTCAGCAAATACATCGCGCAGAAACTGGTCCCACGCTGGCGACCTTTCATCAGGGAGAAACTCTGTCGGACAGAGTTTTGTGATGCCCTGCGTTCTGTCGTGCGGCATCAACTCACCCGTCACCAGATTCGCGACGCCGTTTAGACAATTCAGAATCCATCCGTTCTGATCCAATGCTTCGATGCGGATAGGAAGTTTTGGTTCTGCCAGGTCGATCATCGCTCGCAGTCGTGCTATCTTCGCAGAATCGCACACGTGTTTGAGTTGCTGTGCCTGTTTTGTTTCCATGACATCGGTGAACATCCTGCCAACCATTTCTTTCGCCCGCTTGAGAGGTCGCCCTTCGTCGTCGATTTTCCATCGCGTACCGTCCCATATGAGCCATTTTTCCCATGCGGCACAGTAGCGAAGTTCACAAGCGTAGGAGGCTGCAAAATCCTTCGCGTTCCCAATGTCGTTCAAGTCGGTCCAGTCGTAGGATCTCTCCACGTTTTTCCCAACGGGCAGAATCGTACGTGCGGGAATGCTGATTGAATCATACCGCTCTGGCTTTGCGTTCCGTAGATAGCCGATATCACCTGGCTCTTTCGATGCCGATTCGATCTTGTGTTGCAACTCGTGTTCTGACCAAGGGGGATCGCACGTCGCGTTCCACTCGCTGAGCACTGCAAAAGCCTGATCAGATGGCAATGCAAACCCTTTGACAAGCTGGCACGCAACGTGGAAGGTTGCATTGTGCCCGCTGCTTCCCGACACGGCACCAGGAATTCGAGCGACATACTTTCGAGCACGTTCGACAACAGCATCGTCTGACCGCCAGTCATGCTGCGGAGCGTCAACCGCTGGCGTCGCTGGCCAGTGAGTTGCGACGAACTGCTGGAGTTCAACTTCGCGCTTTTCGACGTGACGATATTGTTTGTAGATCTGTCCGGTCATGGCAAAGAATCTACCTTGCGAGTAGATTTCGACCGCTGGCGTTCTTGCGACTATCTCAGGCACGTGCAATTCTTTTTTTCTGCCTTTCGGCAACTGCGAACTGGCAGTGATCCAGATCTTCAACCCTGTTTGACTTGGCGAGATTTCAGTGTAACTGGAAAACCTCAGAACTTCATCCACCGCCCAGTCTGCGACAAACCCCGTTTCTGGATCGCGACAACCATCCAAATCAATTCCGCAGTAGTGATCGTCAGACGTGAAAACAAATCCGATGCCGCTGTGTTGCGACTCATCAAACTTACCTACAACGGTGTCGAAGGACGACCATGTTGACGAATCGGTTGACGATGCCGCCTTGTTGAATACGGACAGCGGCATTTTTATTGCCTTGCCATTGCGAACGATTGTTGTCCACAGAACCCACTGATCGAGTTCTTGCAGTTCCAACGGAATGCTGGCGAAGTCGATCTGCGGCAAAAGTGCTAAGCTCACAGAGCACCCCCGATCGCATCAGACAACCTCCGCAGCCGAGACTGACGTGGTTCATTTTGCCCCCGTGGCAGCGCACGTCCGTAATTGGACTTTCGAAATTCTCGAAAACTGACGGACGACGTTACGTTGACACTTGATGCTGCGATCACTTCCTGATCCGGCATTACAGTAACCCCGCTGCTGCGAGTTCTGTGTCCGTCGCCGTCAACAACTGGGGTGCATCGTCTGTCCGTAGCTTTGCCAGTCGGGCCGTTGTGACGGCGCGAAAGAACCGCTGAACGGCTTCTGCGGATGTCATTGGAGTTGCACCGCAGTACAGCACTTCCAAGCGTATGCCATTGATGCCCTTGCTGTACCATCTCTTAAACGTCGATGGCGCGATATGCTTACCATTTTGTCGCGGTGGTACGTTCTTCCGCCTTGCGGTGCCGCAATCGATAAGCTGTTCGTGGTGCAGCGATCCGCCCGCTGCTTCTTCTGATTCAATCTGCATTGTTAATCTCCTTTCGATCGTTTGCAGTTGCAAAGTCACCGAACGAGATTGAAACAATTCTTTCGGAACGGGTCGTTCCGGAAACAGGAATCTGTTGTTCCTATTTTTTGAGCAGACGTGAATCGCGAATGGTCAGGCCAACGCACTCGATGTCACTGCAAAGCGAATCTCGCATCTTACGAGCTGGCCCGCGAGCACTTTCTGAAGTCCCGAGCAGCTCCTCATCACCACACTGATGTCCTGAATTGAACAGCAACTTTTCAAACATTGTTGTTCGACCCGTTGAGAGCTTAACGAAGTTTGATTTTCCCATGGTGGTCTTCAGCCTCCATAGAACTCCTTCGCCTCCAAAC
Organism: Candidatus Kuenenia sp.; assembly: GCA_043722015.1. Classification (GTDB taxonomy): domain Bacteria; phylum Planctomycetota; class Planctomycetia; order Planctomycetales; family Planctomycetaceae; genus SXXK01. Next base: position 6,959 of record JAYSPO010000168.1, read on the forward strand.
CGTTGATATCTGATGCCCAGCTCGACAAACACGAATACTTCTGTCTCACGGAAGCCGTCGGGCGGTACTACCAGTGAAGGGGGCTTGATTTTCGCGGCGACCCATGCGAACAAGCGTAAATCCTTTTCAATTCGCATGATCGTGTCTTTGATTTGGAGTAACACCCAACATGCCTTGAAGTCCGATAACGCCACTTCTGAGGATGCGCCACTCGCTTGGCTTCGAACGATTTCAAGCAACCAATTCGGCGATCGGTTGGTCGGAATGTCTTGTAGGTCTTGTGCCTCCTGCAAATCGATTTGTTCCATCTCACGATCGACAATGTCAACGAGATCGATCTTTACTTGTTTGCTCCACTCAACAATGGCGGCAAGGCGTCCCACGACGATGCGACAGACCTCCTCATGCTCCAGATCTGTCACGGCTCGGCCATCAATTACGCAGGTATACCCTATTTGACATGGCAGCGTTTGGGGGGCGATGGACGTCACTCGATCTGCAAAATGATCGCGCAATTGGGTGTCCATGCAGTTTGGTAGAGAATTTATCGTCGCCGTCAAAGGATCGCTACTGGCGTCTATTCGGGCGATCTCAGCTCGTTCATTGGATTCCCGAGCCAAACGTGCCTGATACCGCAACCTACGTTCCTGTGGAGTCATGTTCGCAATCCAGATTGTTGCACTTCCAGAGGTGAAAAAGGAAAGCGGTTTCTGGATTTCCGCCTTGTCAGTTCAGGCAATTACTCTGAACCTATCCCATTCTCATCTTATACAACATTCGCTTCTGGCTTGCTCACCCGATTCTTCGAATTACGCTTCGAGCGGCTTCAAAGTCTCGTTCCGCATAAATCTGAGTCACGTCTGACGATGCGTGTCCGAGAATCGTCCGGCTTGCTTCAAGGCCAAATTGTCTTCGGATTTCAGTTGCCGCCGTGTACCGCAGTTGATTCGGGGACCAAACAGGTATCTCCGCATTAACGCACGCTCTCGATACGGCTTTGATGTAGCTGTCTTTACCGTAACAATGTCCGGTCTTCGATTCGAACACGTACCTGGACTGATCTGCCTTCAGAAACGGCTGAAGAATCTTCTGGCCTTCCGGTCCAACGTAGATCCGACGTTGCTTGCCACGATGCTGCGTTTTGTGCTCAGTTGGAACATACTCCCAGACGTCCCCGCTCCGATCGATATCGGCAAGCCGCATTGTGCGTACTTCACCGGGACGCATTCCGGTCAGAAGTTGCAACTGGATCATTCCCCAGACCACAGGGCGCAAGTATTCCTTTGAGGCATCAACATGTGCCAGAGTCACCGGCCCGACCGGTTCAGACTCAACGGCCCGCGACCGGCCTTGCTTGAGGCCAGCGACGGTCTTGAGGACGATCAAGTGCTCCGGTTTGACCAGTTCGTGTTCAACGCCCCAGGCAAACATACGTCGAATTCGGTTAATATGGCAGTTGATGCTCTTCCGAACAAACTCCTTCTTAACCATGGCGTCCCGTACTTCGAGCAACGCTGCTGTCTTAAAATCACGTACGGGCATGTTCTTGAACCGGGGACTGCCGGTAAGAAATCGCATCGCAACCTGGATCGCGGAAACTTCTGAAGTCTGCCGACCGTTCTTCTGGTAGTAACCTTTCGCATACTCCAGGTAACGCAGGCACAACACTCCGATGCTCACGGAGACGACGACTTTCTCTCCGCATCCCCACTCTTGCAGGACTTCGCGGTAGCGTTCTTTGGACTCCGGACTGCCAAACGGTCCAAGGTAAATATCCTTGCCGTTGATTCGGACTCTGGCTTGCCCGGTTGCCTGATGAAGCAGGTACGCGGGGGACTTTCGCTGACGTGACATTGCGCGGCTCCAACTGTTTCCCAAAGGGAAATGTGGTAGAAACGTGGTAAATCCCACGTTTTCGCCGCACTGCCGTTTCCGGCAGGTTGACTCAAGTTGAGTCACAGCAAAGGTTTAGAAAAGTCGGGGCGACACGATTTGAACGTGCGACTTCCTGCTCCCAAAGCAGGCGCTCTAGCCAAGCTGAGCTACGCCCCGGATGGTCGAAGATGGTCGAACTGTATTAGCAATTCAACCAACTACAAACAGTTGACACACTCTACTTCGAACAGGTTCAAAGCAGCTTGTGCGGGGGGGAGTGTAGCGTGGTCGAGTCTGCGATGCCAGAGTCCCTGGTTGAAGTTCTTACAGGTCCGAAAGAGCTTTTTGGAATTTGCTCGAAGGTGTTGCAGAAACTGCGGGTTGCTGTCTTGAATGCAGAATTGGCCGAAATTGCCTGAACAGTCGGATGCCAGCCCTTACTGGAAGTGTCCCTGGCAGATCTCAGTCGCGAGAAAGACGGTCGTCCTGCGGCGGCGATTTGAGTCGGGTCGCCAAAAATCACCGTCCGTGGTGGAGCGAGCGGGCTGGTTTCAGCCGTCGATTCTCGACGCCCGGTAGGAACTTCGCCGACTCTCCCGAATTCTGTGTGTCGTGATTTCCTGGACCGTCGGTGGTTTTTGAATAGTGTTTTAAGATCTGTCTTCAAGCCCAACGGGCTGGTCCTATGCCAGCCCGGGGCAACCTACTCTGCTGCGAGTTCGTTCGTTCTGGCTGAATCCAGCCCCAGGATCCGGAAGGGAATTCCTCGCTTGGGCAGGGATGACGTGTAGCCGGTTTCGTGAGAATTCGGAGGCGGGCCATGATCCAACCGGAAGTGTCACGACTGCGGCGACAAAAAAAGTCTCACGCAGACCCGCTCCCAGGATAGCCCGCTGTTTCGAGTCGGCAGTCACGTTTACTGCGTCAGTGATTCAGCCGCGTTCCCGTTTCCCGGCCTACAGATGCTGTTGCTGATTTGGCGGAATCCTGCTCTGATGTGCGTGTTACTGAGCCAATTGAGGAGCTGGAATTGTCGCTACCAACGAGGCCCGACAAAGGCCGCAACCAATCGCCGTCTGATGTTGTGCAGGTTTTTGAAAACCAGAACCGGTCGCCGCATGGTACAACTCAGCATACGATGGCGTCTGCTGCGTTCTGGGGATTTCTCACGACTCAGTTTCTGGGTGCCTTCAACGACAACTACTTCAAGCAGATGGTGCTGCTGACAAGCGCGAGTAATGCGGCGATTGTAACTGGCGCAGGAGGAAATCCCGACCGACAGTCTTTGGCTATGGCGGCTTTTGCGTTGCCGTTTGTGTTAATGTCAGGACTGGGGGGATTCCTGTCAGATCGGTGTTCGAAGCAGCGCGTGATTGTTGGCTGCAAATTGGCAGAGATTCTGATCATGTCCATCGCCCTGGTTGTACTGCTCATGCCCGGACTGAGCGCCAACTCGCAGTTGATCTGGATGATCTCTGTGTTGAGCCTGATGGGGGCTCACAGCGCGATTTTTGCGCCGTCAAAATACGGAATTCTGCCCGAGCTGTTTCGCAGCGACAAATTGCTGCCGGTGAACGGTGCCGTGCAGATGACGACGTTTCTGGCGATCATTTTTGGCACGGCCTGCGCGGGATTTGCGCTGGATCAGATTCGGGATGCGATGTGGATCGGCAGTGCGATTGCCATCGGTATTTCCGTCTTCGGAACCCTTTCTGCCGTGCTCATTCCAACGACGCAGATTGCTGAGCCAGGCTTGAAGCTGAAATTGGAAAACCTTGCGATCCCGGCGGAGATTGGACGACTCATTTTGCGGGAGCGAGGATTGCTGATGGCGATTCTGGTTGTGTCCATCTTCTGGTTTCTGGGTGCTGTGACTCAAATGGCGGTGAATACCCTGGGGAAATCGACACTTGGAATGAGTGCCACGCGAACCAGTCTGATGGTTGTCGCGATTGGAATCGGGATCGCCGCCGGATGTGCGGTGACTGGTTACCTCGGAAAAGGTGGGAACGGTCGGAGATGGGTGATGGCCGGCGCGTGGCTACTGTGTTTCACGCTGTTGATGGTCGCAATTCTGGGAAGCGGACAGCTTGGCGTTCCGGCAAGCTCGGGAATTGTGGATACCAATTTTTTCACAGCGTTGCTTCGGGCCGATGGACTCGAATGGGGACTACGAGTC
>JAYSPO010000169.1:0-3825 GCA_043722015.1 Candidatus Kuenenia sp.
ACCTTTTCGGCGTGGCTCATATTGCTTTTCAACGCCAATTCGTGCCGCTTGCCGTTGCGTTTTTTCTTTTTCTTTTCCAGTTGCTTACGTCGTCGCGATTCCGATACGGCCATGAGATCCTCCGTGATTTGTTAAAGGGCCTGAATGCAACTATTTTTCAATCGCACATTGCGGATTATGCCAGCAAAAATCAAGTTGTAAAGTCCGACTTTCGTCGAAACAGCGAATTACGAACCAGCGCCTGATACCAAACACCTGCCTCGCACAATGTGCCCCGACACTCTGTGGCGGGAATTCTTCCTGCGGAGCATTGAGGCGACGACTTGCAGCCAAGCGACTTTCCAGGTAGCGTTCTCCACTGACACTCCGGGCCACAGGCCTTGTCGATGATGCGTTTTTGAGGCGGATTGCTGCTTCATCAATTGCACACTTCCTATGATGGAATTCCGCTGTGAATGTGAAATCGACACCTCCTCTTGTGCCAGAGTTGATTGACAAGCGTGCCACTGTGCCCCACGGCCCCGTGGATCTTGAGCACCTGAAGTTACTCGCCAGATTGATGGACAGTGCTTTCGAGATCCCGGGATTAAGGCTGCGCTTCGGACTGGACGCGATCCTGGGACTGTTGCCGGGGATCGGCGATCTCGCGGCCTCGTTCGTCTCCCTGTACATCCTGCAGGAAGCCCAGCGTCGCGGCGTCTCCCGTGTGACTCTGACCAGAATGAGTTTCAATATTCTGATCGACTGGCTGGTTGGTTCCGTTCCGCTGCTCGGAGACGCTTTTGACGTCGTTTGGAAATCCAATCTGAAAAATGTTGAACTGTTAATTCAGCACGAATCCACGCCGGCTGCCCGCCGGCGCAGGAAAATCGGGGACTGGTTTTTTCTGGCTCTGCTGATTTCCATTCTGTTGACAGTCCTGGCGGGCAGTCTGACCATGACTTATTTCATGGTCGTATCGCTGATTCGCTGGCTGTCGCCAAACTAACCTGCATGGCGCGCAGAATCGTAGGCCGGACCGAGCAAACCCAATGATTGCCGGAGCGGCGCCCGCCAATTCCTCCGGGATCCATGTGACAGGGTGTGATGACCAGAAATCCGGGTTTACGCTGTTCCGGCATGAGCGGCGGGCTTGATCCGGCCTACACCGTGCGCAAAATGCAGGCTAAGCGCGCTGTCGGGCTATCAACGCATCGAGTTCCATGCGGAGTTTCGGCAGAATTTCGTCGTACAGAAACGCACCGATGGATTCTTTGCCGCGTTTGAGGTTCACATGCGTCGGGCCGCACCACAGGCCGAGATCTGCGTCGTCCGTTTCGCCAGGCCCGTTGACGCGGCAGCCCATCACCGCAATCGTGATCTTATGCTCTTCGGCGTACCGAGTCATCTCGCGAACCTGTTCGGCGAGGTCCACGAAGGCTTCGTTTTCGACACGAGAACAGCTCGGACAACTGATGATGTTCAGCGTCTTGAGACCATAGTCCACGAAACTGCGAACGCGGCCGGCGGCGATGTCTTCGAGAATCTTCCGACCAGCCACGATTTCTTCGGCCTTGCGATTGTTGGCGACCGTGAGCGATACGCGAATCGTATCGCCGATGCCGCGACTGATGAGCTGCTCAAACGCAATTCGCGTCTTGATGATTCCATCCGGCGGCATTCCTGCTTCGGTGACTCCCAGATGCAGCGGCACATCCGGACGTTTCTCAGCAAACCGGCGATTGACTTCAATGACTTTCTGAGGATCCGAATCTTTCAACGACACGCAATACCGTTCATACCCCAGTTCGTCCAGCAGGGCACAGTGGTCCCAGGCACTTTCGAGCATCGGCGAGATCGAATCATGTTCGTCAAACTTTGACTTCACGTCGGGATCGACAGACCCGCAATTGACACCCACGCGCATCGCGCAGTCATGATCGCGAGCCACCTGGACAAGGTACTTCACCTTTTCCTGCCAAGGCTTCGATTTTTCGTGGTGATACAGGTGCCCCGGGTTATACCGAATCTTGTCGATATACGGCGCGATGACTTCCGCCAGGCGATAATTCTCCTGCAGGTCCACCGACAGATTGCCTGTCACCTGTTGCCGAATTTCGATCAGCGCTTCGGCATCTTTCTGGCTGTCAATCGCGACGCGCACGATATCGGCACCGGCATTCACCAGGTCGTTGATCTGCCGCACCGTGGCGTCAATATCCGTTGTCTTTGTGGCCGTCATGCTCTGCACGGCAATCGGCGCATCACCCCCGATGAATCGATCACCGATGGCAACGGAACGCGTCGGATTGCGGACGATATTGAGTTTTGTGTCAGTAGTCATGCGGGAATTGTAGTGTTGATTGAGGGCCTGTACATGATCCATGTCTCTACGAGACACGGCTCACAAATCGAGAACTCAAATTCCGATATCTCCGTCATTTTCAGGCGGAGTTCACTCCGCAGAGGGACAAAATCCCGCAATTCCCGCAGCTACGCATTCTGTGGTCACATACGAGATTTTCGTGAGCCATTCGACCGCTTGATCCGTGGTCAAAGGCTGGCGCGTCGCCAGGACTTGATTTTTGGGTCAGGCCGGACCAAGCGGAACGCCGTTCCGGTTCCTGGCCGACCTGCCGGAACGGCGCTTCGCTTGGTCCGGCCTACTGACTTAACCTCATTTCGTTGGCATGACAAATCGCTAGTTTTTTTCCGCGATCACCACCGCGCCAGGTGCCAGGAATACGCCCATCGTCTGCCAGAGCGCTATGCCGAGTCCAAACGCCAGTTTCACCATCAGGCTGGTGTCGTCGCTGTGAACGGCTCCTTTCGGTGACGCACTGATGACGTTGAAGCCCGTCTTTTTGAGAAGTTCCAGCAGACTGCCAATCGGCATCGAAAATCGATGATCGTTGACCGCCCGCTGCAGCACTTTCTGGCCGCGATCGGGCGATAACTTCTGCAATCCAGCGCCGACAGTTGCCAGCCATGACTTGTCCACGACACGCATCACGAGCAAACCGCCGTCGTTCAGGCGATTGTGAATGTCGCTCAGTTCTGTCGCCTGATCCGGCCAGTAGATATTGGCATCCAGCACGGTAATGACGTCAAACGTTGTTGTCGGTCCGTGAAAGTCGCGGATCTGTCCGCAGCATTCTGCCGACATATTGTGCGTCGTTACGAAGTCCACCGCCTGCGGAACAATATCGAAACCGCAGACGCTGAACCCAACATCCTTCGCGGCTTCCATGAAGCCGCCGTAAGAACATCCGACATCCAGCAATGACTTGCCTTCCGGCTGCACATGCTTCTGCAGTTGTCCGAGAATAGATTTGTACATCCGCTGCTTAAACGTGTTCAGCTGCGCGCCGTGTTCCGTGTCACCCCATGTCATCGTCTGCGTGTGGCTGACTTCGCTTTCCAGGCTATAACCGCGGTCCATGAAGTAAGAACGACAGCAGTTGCAACGCAGCCATTCCGTTTCTCCACGCGCATTGACAAATTTCCAGGCGTGACCCGCCAGAGTCGATGATGCACCGCAGGCCGGACAGATATCCGCCTGAGGCGTGGATGCGGTTCTCTTTTTTGACAAGACGGCAGACATATTCGGTCCTCAATTCGCATCAGCAGGGTCAGCGAGTTCTGACCGGCGTAGTATCCTGCAGTTTTGACAAATGAGTCAATACGGGCTTAAACCGAGGAAATTCGGGTGTCTCACGGACAAAAATGCTCTGACTGTGTACAGCGATCCTTATTCCCATAGCCTTGGACTTGTGCCTTTTTTTCCCTGAGCGGCACGGCGCTAGCGGTCTGTTGATTCAGAACCCCTAAAAAACAATGGCCCGC
>JAYSPO010000170.1:0-1049 GCA_043722015.1 Candidatus Kuenenia sp.
GCCTACGCCTGCGGCTCGCCGTTAAACGAATGACTTTCCCGTGAACACACACGTAGAATCCGGCAGGGTCAGGAAGTTTGCAGCAGGTTGAATGAGCGATCATAAAAAGGAAGATTCTGCGAAAACCAAAATTGCGGCAATTCGCCTTCAAAACCAGGCAATGCAGCACTCTCACACTTTTCCGCTGATTTGATTCTTCACCAGAAACGCATCACTCCGCTTCGTTGCTACAATGCAGACGGGAGATTTTCAAAAGTAAAAGAAATCATAGCACTTTGGAATATGAGTCACATGCGTCACAGCGACAGGATCAATGCTTTGGTCTGCGAACTGCAAAGAATCGCAATTTGCATCGATCGATCGATTTCGCTCCGTCCTGGAGGTCTGTCGTGAGCGACGTCTGGAATAAGTCTGCACGCACGACACCCGATGAAGGTTCTGTCAACGTGCGTTTTCCGTATGAGAATGGTCGTATCTTTGCGTTCGCGGTGCTGCAGGAGTTTGATCAGTCGGAGCGATTCATTCAGGACATCATGGCGGACCTCGACGCACGGCATTCGCTCAGCGGCGCGGATCGGTCATTGGCACTCGATGTGGCCGCTGGCGTTGTACGCCGCAGTCGGACGCTGGATGTTGTCATCCAGTCACGCATCACTCGGCCACGCCATAAGGTAGAACCCGACCTGTGGCGCGTGTTACGGATTGGGGCGTACCAACTGCTGTTTTCACGAACTCCGGATCATGCGGCGGTGGATTCGACTGTCGATCTTTGCCGTCTGCTTGATCGTCCGCGCTGGACAGGATTTGTCAACGGCGTGTTGCGCGGCATCGGTCGATTGTTGATCGACGAACCGGCAACCGGGCCTGCCTCGACTTCACTTCCGACATCACACAAACAGTGGCGCAGCCTGAACGAGGAAATTCTGCCCAATCCGCAGACTCAGCGGATGCAATACTATGCTGATGCCTTTTCACTGCCTCAAACCCTTGCACAACGCTGGACTTCGCGGTTGTCCGAGGCGGAATTGATTGCGGCCTGTTTTCATACG
>JAYSPO010000171.1:0-8069 GCA_043722015.1 Candidatus Kuenenia sp.
GGCGTCTGAGTGACAAGTTTATCTTCATCAGATAGACTAACGTGGCTCCCCGCAGACGTAATTGGTCCCTCATACGTAACGCAAACCAACCCGCCACGCGGAAAGATTCATTGCGTGAGTTGCACAGTCACTCAGGCAAGGGCTGAATTGTGGTGGACGAGCTGTGTCGGAGCGGGCCCTTTCACAATCCCACTATCATCAGGAATTATGCCATGGACGTTAAATCCGCCATCAAAGAAACCTTCGGTATCAGCAATATGGTGCTGAGTTCGTATGTGGGAGATTTTACCGACGCAGAATTGATGCGCAGACCCGGTCCTGGATGCAACCACGTCGCCTGGCAATTGGGTCATTTGATCAGTTCCGAATGCGGCTTGATGAATCAGATTCAGGCCGGTTCAGCGCCGCAGCTCCCGGCAGAGTTCGAAGAAAAACATTCCAAGGAAAATATTGGCAGCGATAATCCCGCCGATTTTCAGACGAAGCAGGAGTACACAGATCTCGCGAGCAAAGTCCATGATGGCGTGATCACTTTGCTGGATGCCTATCCTGTAGAGAAACTGGACGATCCAAGCCCAGAGCATTTCCGCGGGATGTTTCCCACAATGGGTTCCATGTTCCTGTTGATCGCAACGCATGCGATGATGCACGCCGGACAGATCGTTCCGTTGCGCCGGGAATTGGGTAAGCCGGTTGTGATTTAGATCCCCTGACAAAACCTCTGCGGCTCATGTAGTCTTGAGTCACGGAATTGGCGAGCGGCATGCGTCGGCTTGCTGGTACAAAAACAAGATACCCAAGAGCTCGCGCCCAACATCATTCAATTTGATCGCAACTCGCATCAGCCGCAGTGCGCTACCACCCGGTTTTCCACGTAATTGTGTGTCCACGGGACGTTAGCGGGTACCAGCTGATAGAAGAAATCCATTGCCATAGGGCTCAGGCCGCTCCACTCCCCCGACTCATTTCCCGCCCCGTGGTGTACAAGTACCCCGTCATATCACGACCCTGAATCTCGCTGCCATTGCATGGTGAGCACGATCTGCTTGGCGATCGCATGCGCGACAAGCGGCACAACCGCGTTGCCGAATTGTTTGTAGGCTCGTGTGTCGGAGACGACCTGGTTGCGGATCAGTTCCTCCGGAAAGCCCATCAACCGCCCGGCTTCCAGCGGCATCAAGCGGCGAGGATTCTTGCCCCCGTTTTGCGGGATCAGAATTTCCGCACCATCCTTGTAATAGCGTGCGCTCAACGTGCGACAGATACCATCCAGTGGTGCAAGTCCGTATCCAAAGCCATTCCCCTTCGCTTCGTGCTTTGCGCGATAGTCCTGCAGATATTGCCACAGCAGATCCGAAAGCGTGTAGCGTGAAGGAACCGATTTGGCTGGTTCCAGCACGTCACGAAACTTCGGTGCGGGTTTTGGCGGCGGCTGCGGGAATTCAAACGGTGGTTCGTCGCCGTAGAGATCGCGGCGGAAGCCCACGATAAAGATTCGTTCCCGATGCTGCGGAACATAGTGCTGTGCATCAATGATTTCGGCAAAGACTGTGTAGCCCAGTTCATCCAGCGTCTGCAGAATGGTCTTCCATGTATTGCCGCGATCATGGGACCGCAGATTCTTGACATTTTCAAGCAGCAGCACCTCGGGACGTCGGGCTTCGATCAGCGTCGCTAACTTAAAAAACAATGTGCCCTGAGTCTTGTCTTTGAAACCATGTTCCCGCCCCAGGCTCTTTTTCTTGGAAACGCCGGCAATGGAAAACGGCTGACATGGAAATCCGGCCGCCAGAAGTTCGTGTTCCGGAACATTCTGACCATCCACAAAATCATTGATGTCACCCACCGGCGCTTCACCGAACCAGGCTGCGTACGTCTTCTGGGCGTAGGGATCGATCTCGCAGGAGAACAGGCAGCGACCCCCAACTTTCTCCAGGCCAATCCGCAGCCCGCCGATCCCGGCGAACAGGTCGATAAAGCGGAAATCCAGCAATCCACTGTCCGAATCGTCTCCCTTGTTGGCGACGGATGCGCTGCTGTTTTTTCGAGGCTTTGAAGCGGCGGCGGAAAAAGGCAGTGTCTGTTGCTTACGGCTTTGCATAGTTGGTCTCGGCGCCAAGGCGCGATCAGAATGCTACGGGCCAGGGACTTGAACGGCAAATGAGTGACCCGACTGGGAATCCCACGAGCGCATTCCCGGTGACGACAATTGTCATGGACGCGGCTTTGGATTTACTCCACACTCTGTGCTTCGATGGAGCGTGCTCCTGTGGCGCGCTGTGTGACAACGGGTAACGTGAGCCGTGTGGCATCAGAGGTCTGATGATTTGTGAGGGATTCAGAGACTGTACCCGTTTGACCCGAGCCAGCGGCGAGGTTCTTGCGGGAAGTCCTCGCCGCAGGCTCGGGTTAAACGAATGAGTCCACCGCCCTCCAGCACCGTGCCCCTCACAGGAACCGCAGCTTGCAACAAGGAATTGAACACAAAATGTCTCAACAGAAACTGAAAATCGTCATTGTCGGCGGAGTCGCGGGTGGAGCGTCTGCGGCGACGAGGGCACGACGGTGCAACGAATATGCAGACATCATTCTGCTGGAGAAGGACGAGTTTGTGTCTTTCGCCAACTGTGGCATGCCGTACCACATCGGCGGTGAGATTCCGGATCGCAGTCAATTGCTGGTCGCGACGAAAGAACTGCTGGAACGCCGGTTTCGACTCGATGTGCGCACGCAAAGTGAAGCTGTGCGGATTGATCGGACGGCAAAAAATGTCGTCGTAAGGCGAATCAACGACGGCACTGAGTACACTCAGCCGTACGACAAACTCATTCTTTCCCCCGGTGCCGCACCGTTCGTGCCAACGATGGACGGCACTGACGCCAAGGGGGTATTCACACTTCGCAATATCGCCGACATGGATCGAATTCGCGCGGCGGTGGATCAGGCTCCGCCCACAGAACGTAAAGCCGTGGTGATCGGGGCGGGCTTTATCGGGCTGGAAATGGTTGAACAACTTGTGGGGCGTGGCTTTGCTGTCGCAGTCGCGGAATTGACGAACCAGGTGTTGACACCGATGGATCCGGAAATGGTCGCACCGCTGCAGGATGACATGCGAAGTCGCGGCGTGAATCTGGAACTCGGCAGCGGTATTCGTTGTATTACGAAAGATGCTGCCGGAAATGCCACTGGCGTCGAATTGCTGAATGGCAAGACACTGTCGGGATCACTCATTATCCTCGGCATGGGCGTGCGTCCGAACACGCGGCTGGCGATTGAAGCGGGTCTGGAGATCGGCAAGACCGGTGGTATCGCGACCAATTCGTATTGTCAGTCATCTGATCCTGACATCTACGCCGTCGGTGATGCCGCAGAATATCTGACAGCACCGCTCGGCCAACCAATGCGCGTGGCTCTCGCCGGCCCCGCCAATCGCGCGGGACGTCTGGCCGGTCAACATGCTGCGACAGGTACGTCTGCCGCGAGCGCGGCAGTGCTGGGCACGGCGATCGTGCGCGTCTTCGAGTATGCTGCCGGGATGACAGGGTTATCGGCCAAAGCGGCAACGCGAGCGGGGCTCACGTTTCGCTGCGTGACGGTTGTGGCTGGGCAACATGCGGGTTACTTTCCCGGTGCGACGCCGATCACGCTGAAGTTGATTTACGCTGCGGACGATGGTCGTGTGCTGGGAGCTCAGGCCATTGGCAAGGACGGGATCGACAAACGCATCGACGTGATTGCGACTGCCATGGCGTTCAACGCGACGGTCCGCGATCTTGCTGGCCTGGATCTGTCCTACGCGCCGCCATACGGATCGGCGAAGGATCCTGTTCATCAGGCAGCGTTTGCTGCCTGTAATCAACTGGACGGACTGGGTGATCTGCTGGACCCTGACGCGGACTTGTCAGGATATCAGATCGTCGATGTTCGCACCGCAGCAGAAATTGCCAAAGCCCCTCTGACCGGTTGCACCGCCGTAATCGCTATTCCCGTTGATGAACTGCGCGATCGATTGCACGAGTTAGATGCTTCAAAGCCGACGGTCGTCAGTTGCGGCGTCGGAGTGCGAGGCCATGTGGCTCAGCGCATTCTGAAACAGCACGGCTTTGCATCCGTCGCAAATCTCTCCGGCGGTGCCACTCTTCGAAGGCGGGCCGTTCATTAAGGACCGTTCGAGAAATATGTGTCGAATTTGACGATCAGCCGCCGGTCGCTAGCCTTGTCGTTACCCACATTTGGAAATAAAAACAAGATCCTCTTTGTTCAACCCGAGCCAACGGCGAGTTTCTGATCAGGTTCGGCGTCTCACATCATACAACCTTCTATCAGAAAGCCATGGAAGTATCGCCACGACCCCATCCGGCTCGACCGGATCGGTGAGCAAAGATGGTGGGCTAAAAAAGATCACGACACACACCACAACCCCATCCGCCTCGTGCGGATGGTGGAAAAGATCGAAAACATCGCGCGGAGCCTTTAGTTTCTATGGGGCATGCAGCCTCTTTGGTCGCGAGTCTCATCTCATTCACCATCCGTGCAAGCCGGATGGGGTCTTTTGAAGTGTTGAAACGAGGCATGTTTAGCCACCCATCTGATTCACCATCCGCACGAGGCGGATGGGGTCTCGAAGATGTGGGTAACGACAAGTCGCTAGACCACGATTCTTGCGGAAACCGGACGCTAGCGCGTGACGGTTCATGCGGCATTGAATGCTCGAAGGTTCCTTAGCCGCTGACTCAAACCTTCAGATCCATGATCGAGAAGTCATCATCAAGCACCTCGCCGCCTTTGAGAGTGCGCACGTAACGAATCAGACGGTCGAGAATGGAGTCGTCTGCTTCGTCAGGCTGAGAGACGAATTGCATGAACTCGCGGAACGTCCACATGCCGCCGTCCTGTTTGTGGATTTCGAATGCGCCGTCGCTGAACACAAGGAGCCGCGAATTTGGCGGAACCACGATTTCCTGCTGCTCAAATTCGTCCAGCTCAAACATCCCGACGCCTGGGTTCTGCGATTCCAGTTCAATCGGAGCACCCGCACCGCCGCGAAACAACAAGGCTGATGGATGCCCTCCACCGCTCCATGTCAGCCGGCGAGTCGCGTGTTCAAAGACGCCGTACCACATTGTGAATGTACGGCCTTCCTGCTCTTCCATTTTGAAATGCCGATTCAATGCAGCCAGCACCTGAGCTGGCTCAGCGAGGTCCGCGCCGGCAACCGCGCGGCTTCTAAGGACATTGCAGACAGACACTCCGAGAAGGGCAGACGCAAGGCCGTGCCCTGTGACATCCAGCAGAAAGAAGGCGAAGCGTTGTTCGTCGAGCGGAAAGTAACCCAGTGAGTCGCCGCCCAGCTCTGCGCTGGGGATGAACCGCCAGTCGATCCTGATCGGTGCTTCAATCGGCGCGGGCATCAGCGATGCCACATAACGCGCTCCGGTTTCCATTTCATGGGCCATCCGCCTTTCGCTGACTTCGAGCGCGGCAAATGCAGCATTTCTTTCCAGCAGATTAACGTACGCCTGAGAGTGGTAGCGGACGCGAGCAATCAACTCGAGCTTATCCGGCAGCTTGACGATGTAATCATTTGCGCCGAGGTTAAAGGCACTGGCTTTGACAACCGGATCTTCGGTGGAAGAGAGGACGATGATCGGAGTATTCCGAGTTGCGTTGCTCGCCCGATAGAAGCGGACCAGCGCCAGGCCTTCGATGTCAGGCATGACCAGGTCCTGCAGGATGACGGTCGGCTTCAGTTCGGCCGCTTTATCCAGAGCTTCGAATGGATTTGAGCAGAAGTGAAATTCGATATCGGACTGCTCGGCGAGCATTCGTCGCACGGCCTCGCCGACGATCAACTGGTCATCCACAAGCAGCACGACGGCTTTGCGCGACACCGTTTTTGAGACTAACGCAGAAGATGATTGCATGGAATGTTTAACGCTGTTGAGAAATGAGGACGCATAAGGCGAGCGGATGGAATGAATCTACTGTAGCTGAATTCGCAAGAATTCAGTTGTTCGCGCAAGAGGACTGAATTCTTGCGAATTCAGCTACAACTTTGGTAAGAAACTTCCTGCCGCTCGCCTATGACCAGGTTCGTGTCGCATCTCCGAGGCGACGAAAGATGCGGAACCGCAGCTGGATGACTTGTCCGGCGAGGTGCACGACTGCGTTGCTCAACTCAAATGCCTGCGCGAGGGTCGGCCACATGCGGCTCCGGTCTCGCAGCCATCAATTTCTGTCACAGAGAAAACAGGCGCACCGCTTCAACCTGCCGTGTCAGAAATGGCAAAGGCGATACCCTCCGAGTCGAAGTCCCCTGCAGTCGCAGAGGCACGACTCATGGAACACCAGGCGATTGCCGAGACTTTGGTGCCTGTGAATAAGACGCAAGGCCTTGTCATCGAGTGCGGCAATTCGCTTTTCCAGAAAGATGCGGAAGCACTCCGTCAGCGACTTCTTCGGGAATTGAAGCCGGATGTCTCAGAGGTGCGGTTTGATCTAATGAAAAAAGCTCGACATCGATGCGGTCGGCCTGGCATTTCTTTCTGCGGCCATGTTACACGTCAGCAGGAATTCATCGGCCAAACTGAGTTTTTCACCTGTGTCTGACGAAATGCGGGTGGTCCTGCGAGTTTCCGGGATCGCTCAACCATGAACGACGTTCGTGCGGAGTTCATCGTTGAATCACGAGAACACCTCGCCGTGTTCGAGCGGTCGCTGCTGGCTCTTGAAAAGGCAGCGAGCGGAACTGAATCACGTTCATTGATTCAGCACGGTCTGCGCGCGGTGCATTCGCTGAAAGGCGATTCGGGATTTCTGGGCTTTGCGGCGATTCGTCAATTGGCGCATGCCATGGAAAGCGTGTTGGAGGATTATCGCGACGGGGCTCGATTGCCATCAACGAATATCGTCGAAGCGCTGCTGGCGGCTCGTGATCAGCTTTCGGCGATGGTCGAGGACCTGGATCAAAGTCAGCAGGCAACCGTCGATGAGATGGTTCGGCGGCTGCAACGTCTCGAAGGAATTCTATCGCACGCCATTCCATTGAACATCAATTTGCGGCATTGGCAGACTCATCATTGCGGAATCCCGCTGACGGATCTGTTCGCACGACTGGATGCATTTGGGATTATCGAGAATCCGCAGCTCACCGGCTTGCCTGATCCTTCCACGTTTGGTTCAGAATCCTGGGCTGAAAACTGCGACGTGCGCTTATCGGGCATGTTGATGACTAAGGCATCTCCGGATGACGTGTCCTTGCTGGTGGACGATCAGAAACCCGGTGTCCTGGCAGGGCCGGACTTCTCGGTCCGGAACGTTAATCTACTTGATTGGCAAAACGAGAATCATCGTTCGCTCGTGGAGCTGTTTCGTGAGATTGCTCAATCTGGTGAAGTCGTTGATCAGCATTTGACGTATTCGCCAACAGATTTGACGCTGGGACTTCCAGCGGAGGCAATCATTTGGCAGGGCCTTTGCCGCTCGAGAGGACCATCGTCTCAGCCCGCCGTGCCTGCTGCCAGGACTGACGTGTTGACAAATCCAGGTGCTGCCGCAGTTACACGGCTGGCACCGGAGTCACCAACAGCTCAGCGTGAGCTGGAGGAAATTGTTTGTCTGCATCCCGGCGGCAAGCGGAATCTGGAACACGCCTTCGACATGGAAGTCTTTCGACTGCGAGATGCCCTGCTTCCCGTGATTCGATTTTCCGAAGTCCACCATTCGCAATCCTCATGAAGTCCACCGGGTGCTGCTGTTTGAATACGGTGCCGATGAACAATACGCATTGCCGCTCGTTCAGGTGCGCCGCGTGGAGCTGCTCGATATGAGCCGCACAGAGCGAGTTGGCGCACGAGAGTATGTCACGATCGATGGCCAATCGACGCAGATCCTGCGGCTGGATGAATTGATGAATGTGTCGAAGTGTGAAGAATCGCCGACAATGTTCCTCATCCTCCCCAGGTTTGTGCCTGAACCGATAGGAATTCTTGCTCGCCGCATTATCGACACAGAATCGCTGGCCATTGAGCTTCAGTCGAGCGGCAATGTCCGTGGTGTCCTGGGGACCG
>JAYSPO010000172.1:0-1712 GCA_043722015.1 Candidatus Kuenenia sp.
CACGATCAGAAGCCTGCAGTTTCTATGGGGCCTGAAGTTCATGGACCGCGGTTCTCATCTGATTCACCATCCGTGCAAGACGGATGGGGTCTTGCGCACCGCTGAGGCAATGAGTTGTTAGCCCTCCATCTATTTCACCATCCGCACGAGGCGGATGGGGTCATTTCCAAATCCTCGCCGCTGGCTCGCGCCAAACGAAAGTGGCCGATTTTCCTGAATGGACACACAGAAAATGTGGGTAACGACAAGGGCGATGCCCCAGGCTGACATAGCGCCGGCCCATTGGGCCTGAATTCGCAGACGGACCAACTTCTCTGGCTTCCGTTTGTCGCCGCTGATATTCTTCGCTGGTTCAAATTTTGTTCCGGTTCTCCTGCCTTGGGCAAAAACCGTTTTTCAGAATCGTCCCTGGAATTCATGGAAGATTCCCATGTTGCCGACGACCAGTCATTACGTCCTTTGCGTGAACGGATCCCGTGTCATTAACAAACGCATGGCGATGTTCATTGAAGGCATTCTGTCGAACGGACTGGGGATCCGAACATGGGCACTGCCGCGAGGTGCGTGGATTCTGGATAAGTCTGAAAATCCAACTTTACCAGGTCGCATTGGACGAATGTCCGTCGATATTGGCCAGGTCAAGGGAGCAAAGCTTTCCGCAGTGATGTGCTTTCACTGGATCGTACTACCGTTGGCGGTCATCATCGGTTTCCTGCGTCGCGTCCCGGTGCTTTATGATGAACACGATCACTACGAAATCAATACGCTCGAAGGCGGCGGCTCACGGCTGAAATGCTTTGTCTTCAGTCTGCTTGTGCGCTCGATCCATCGGATTTGCCTCCCGTGGGTTTCGCTTGTCACGTGTATTCATATGGACAAACAGACGCTCAAACGCCACCTGGAACGTTGGCAACCATCGATCCTGGAAATCCACAATTTCCCGGCGTCCGTGTGGCGTGAATCCGGGCGCATCCGTTGCCCGACAGGCAAACTCTGCTTCGTCTACATTGGTGGAGTCTACACCGAGAAAGGTGTGGGCGCGGCCGCCGAAGCGTTTCAACTGCTGCCAGAGTACATTCAGAAGAAATCTGCATTGCATGTCTTCGGCGAAGGCGACGCAAATCTGATCGAGCGACTACGGACAATGTCGGGCGTAACCGTGCACAACGGAGTCACGCCCGCAGAGTTTCAGAATTTCACCGCCACACACCGCTGCTGCGGCCTGGCACTGCTGGCCAGCACACCACGTTACAACCTTGTCGGAACCAATTGCACCAAGCTGTTCGAGTACCTGGCTCTGGGGATGCCTGTGATCGGCACGCGGGTTGGGGAATTTCCTGATTGGATCGATGGCCGAAAGGTGGGATTACTTATCGGTGGCGAACTGAATTCACAACAACTGGCGATACAGATGCAGAAGCTTGCGGAAGACACGGCCCTCTTCGATCAGTTTTCCCGCAATGCTACGGCCCTGATGTCCAGCGATGAAATGACATGGGAACACGAATGGAGCCGAATCTATGATACCGGTATCATCAGTCGCAAAGCCGCGTGAGCGACCCAAAGTAGCCATCACGCTCCGCCGTGATGAGCATTTGTCAATCGACATTCATCAACCGAGTCAGAGTTCCACAGTCAGCGCCGTTGCATGGGGATGAAGGACGATCAACGAGGGGGTGCTGTTCATGTGGCCCAGTTCAATGCTCGTCACG
>JAYSPO010000173.1:0-3055 GCA_043722015.1 Candidatus Kuenenia sp.
ACAATGACCAGTGAAGCACCGTCATCGACAAAATAGATCCGGCCACCAAGCTTGACGGGAGCATTTCGGCCGACGGCTTTCCCTTTTACTTTCCACAGCAATTTGTCCTCCGGGATATCACCTTCCGTGTTTCCGTCGAACGCGAAAATCGCCCCCAGCGTCTTGGTGTCTGTCGCATTCTTTTCAGCGTGACTACCATAAACGATTCCGTTTTCATCAACGACAGAAGTCGTATTCAAACCGCGTGTCGAAGCCTGATACTTCCAGATTGTCTTTCCTGTCCGTGGCTGGATCGCATAAATCGCCCCGTCGCCTGCGCCCACAACCATCGCGGCCTGGCCCTTGAAGTACGTGAAGATCGGAGTGCTGTAGGTTGTATCTTCCGGTCGCAGCTTTGTGCTTTTCAGCCACTGAGCCACACCTGTCTTCTTGTCGAATGCGATCAATCGGTAAGCGGGGATCGCGGTCTCACCCCAGCCGGTCAGAACGCCGCTGATGACGACGATGTCCTCAAAGACCACCGGGAAATTCGTGCGACCGCCGTATGTCGAGAGCATGCCGTACTCTTCGCTCATCGAGTGTTCCCAGATCGTTTTGCCTGTTTTTCCGTCAAGACACTGAAACACACTGCCGAGTCCAAGCACGAACACGGTATCGGATGCCGGATCACCGACAACACTGGACCAGCCGACCCGCTCTGCCGGAGCATCGGTCAGGTAAATATTGTGAATACTTTCCCAGATCAGTTCGCCGGTTTTCGCATCAACACACACGGTTTTCTCGCCTTCCTGAGTAGTCTCAGGAAACGATCGACAGACGGCGTAGACGCGCCCGTTCATCACAACCGGTGACGATCGCGAAGCGAATTCTGCCTTCCGCCACAACAGGTTTTCACCCTCGAGTGACCAGGAATCGGGAAGGTTGGTTTCTGACGACTGACCATCGTTGTGCGGGCCGCGCCAATGCGGCCAGTCGTCGCCGAAAGTCGCTTGACTCAGAACGCACAAACTGAGGAATGTGAGAAGTGACGTTTTCATGATTTGTTTCCTCCGCAGGGTTCCCGGTCCTTGATTGTGTTTTCAGTTATTGAACTTCAAAAACTGCGGTTCTCTATGAGAAACACAGTCGCTGCCGACATCCGTCTGCCTATTCATCCAGCCATTCACAACTGGCATCTTCGTGAGGTTCTCGTATTCGTTTGAGCAATGCCGTGAGTTCCCGTTGTTCAGTTCGATTCAGGTGGCCGAGCTGCCGCTTGTGCATGGCCTGAACGTCGGATGCCATTTCATCAAGAAGATCGAGCCCCTGTTGCGTAATCGCGATCTCCACCACCCGGCGATTTTCAATGCGACGCTCGCGGATGATCAGTTGCCGTTGTTCCAGTCGATCCAGCATTCGCGTCGTGTCTGGACTGCGGGAAATCAAAAGTCTGCCTAAGGCCAGAGTCTGCAAGGATGCCGGATAGACGGAACGCAGCAACCGAAGTGCATTGTACTGCTGTGCCGACAACTGGAATTTTGTAAACAACTCTTCTTCCAGAGCCTTCAGACAATCGTATGTTCTCCATAGGTTCAGGAATGCTTCCTGCTCCGGTGAGTCGAACCTGGGTTTCCGAGATGAGGGGGGTACAGATGACGTTGCCATACTGAAAGCATCACCGTTGCGACGACAATTGTCAAGACAACCGTTTTCCAGAAAATGCAGTACTTCAGAATTCCAGTATTTTTCGCTGTGTGTTTTTTCTAAATGCAGAGATCATAATTCAGCGCATGAAAACAGCGGCATTGCTGCCGCTGTCGCAAATTCCCGCTGTTAACAGCATGACCAAATCTGGTCACGTTGTTGACTGCTGCCATCATCGAGCATCAGGCAATTACGCAGCTGGTGCTGGCGCAGGTGCTGCTTCAGCTGGAGGAGCCGGAGCGTTTTCAACTGCTGGAGCTGGTGCAGCTGCAGCTGGTGCAGCAACGCCGCATCCGCCTGTGCCACAACCAGTGCTGCAACCGCCGCAATTTGTCATTGGAGCACAGCATGCCTGGCATGAGCCACAGCTTGGTGCTGGTGTGCAGCATGTGTTGCAAGCACTGGCACAGTGGTGCTTCGGGCTGCAGTGATTGTGGTGAGTCCGGCATTTTACCGGACGACAGCAGTTGTGTCGGCCAGCCTCTGCGGTGTTGGCGAGCAGCATTGCAGCCAACGCGAACAGGATTCCAAGATGTCGCATTATTCTATCCTCGTAAACTAACTTGATGCCGCACAGTTTACTGCACGACCGCGACCGCAAATGCCCCCGAAACACGCGTCCAGGTTGCGGTAGCCTCTTTTATCTCCGCAATACCCTATCTTGACTGACAGGAATCTGTCAAACAACCAGCCCATTTTTTCAAAGATGATCTTTCAATGTTGTCATTCCCACGAGATCTTCAGGGATTCTTTGCACCTCTCCTGCTCGATTTACGCAGGCAATAACTGAGTCTGCCTCAGTCAAAACCTCGTTTTCCCGCATCAAACAATAGTGATGCTCCAGCTTCGCAGGAGTGACACGAGAAATCTCAGTTTTGAGTGTGAGCTGATCGTCATACCGAGCTGGCCGACGATACTGCACTTCTATTTTCGCCACCACGAAGTACAGTCCCAATTCCTCCATGCGACGATAACTGCCCCCTTGAGCCCGAAACAACTCTGTCCGTCCGACTTCAAAATAACTGAGATAGTTCGAGTGATGTAGAAATCCCATCGCGTCGGTTTCGTTGTAACGCACACGGATTTCGACGGTATGCTGATTGATCATGGTTGAACCTGCCGCAAAATTGTGCTTGTTGGTCGGTCGCATCTCACGGAGCTGATGGCTCACATCACCAGCGGAACATTTCCCCCGTCACGCGAACCGTATCCAAAACGCCGTGTTGGGTGACGGCCATTCATAAGCCGAAAGGCGCTAGCGGGCCGTTGATTTAGGTTTGTAGTTCCGCCTTCAGGCGGTTTTTTTGCCGGAACCGCCAGCGAATTCCGGCTGAAGCCGGGACTACGAACAGAATTGGGACTAAATCAACAG
>JAYSPO010000174.1:0-3974 GCA_043722015.1 Candidatus Kuenenia sp.
GTGTGTGAGAGGTGGTCTTCATCTGGTTAACTCTCATGGCGGGCGTGACGCCGGAATAAATCGATGTAGGATGGACATTCATGTCCGTCATATTGCCAACAGGTTCTGTTAAGCAGACGAATCCGGCACCAGGAACGTCGTTCGACATCGCTGCATTTCCTTGCATGATCTCGGACAAGAATGTCCAAGGTACAAAAGAAACAAAAATCACACTCGACTCAGAGAGTCAAGCGACAATCAAATCGTCATTGGCTCGAACAATTCGTCCATTTGTCGGGTACTGTCGGCGAAGGAATCCAGCTGCACTCCCACTTTGTTCAGCAGTGTCAAATGCAGATTGGCCATCGGTGTCGGCTCGCTGAAGCGAATATGACGATTTCCCTGCATGTTGCCGGCAGCCCCGCCGGCGACAAGGATTGGCAGATTCAGGTGGTCGTGGACATTGGGATCACCCATGCCGCTGCCGTACAGCAACAGCGAATGATCCAGCAGCGTGCCGTCGCCTTCTTTTGTCTGCTGCAAACGCTGCAGAAAGTCCGCGAACAGTGACACATGGAACTGATTAATTTTTGCCACTTTGGCAATTTTTTCCGGATCGTTGCCGTGATGGGTGAGCGGATGATGTGGATCGGCGACGCCAATTTCCGGATAAGTCCGGTTACTGGTTTCCCGAGCCAGCTGGAAAGTGGTGACCCGCGTGATATCGCCCTGAAACGCCAACAGTTGCAGATCAAACATCAGCCTTGCATGATCGGCATATGCTGCAGGGACTCCCATGGGCCGGTCCAGATCCGGCAGCGGGTTTTCTCTGGCATTGGCTTCGGCCTGCTGGATACGTCGTTCCACTTCGCGGACGCTGTCGAGGTAGGCACTGATCTTTTCACGATCGGAAGGGCCGAGCGTTTTCTGCAGGCGCGTGATTTCCTGACCAATCCCATCCAGCAAGCTGGCTCTTTTTTTCAATGCCGCTTGACGATCAGCCGAGGAGCCTCCTTCGCCGAACAGTGTCTCGAAGACAATCCGAGGATGAGCTTCGGACGGCAACGGAGTCTTCGGTGAAGACCATGAAAGATTATTCTGGTAGACACAGGCGTAGCCGTTGTCGCACTGGCCGACGGTCGCCATCAGATCCATCGACAGTTCCAGCGATGGTAACTGCGTTTGCTGACCAATCTGCTGAGCTGCAATCTGATCGACAGTTGTGCCAAGGAAATAATCCGTGCTTTCAGTTCGTCTGGCCGTCGCGCAGCTGAGGAATGAACAATTCGATGTCGCGTGCGTTCCGGGATACGCATTCCGGATTTCCATGTTGCTGATCACGGTGACATGCTGACGCACCGGCGCGAGCGGAGTGAGCGTCGGCGAAAGTTCGCTCAAATCATCGCCCGGCAGTGCCCAGCGTGAGATGTCGCATCCCATCGGGATGTAGATGTAACTCAGGCGACGCAGGCGGGCAGGATTCGCCACCGTGCCGGCTTGTGCCGTCATCGCGGGTACCATGGCGTCCAGCAGCGGCAGCGCAATCGCGGCACCAAAGCCCTTCAGCAACGTCCGTCTGGGCAGAGATTTTCTGGTGATGATCATTCCGCTGTCCTCATTTGAAACGGTGTGCTGCGGACAATGCCCTGAATCAGCGTCGAGAATCGATAGTCATGTGGCTGAGCGTCCCGCACGATTCTTCGAACCGCAGCAGCATCGTGAAGTTCAACCCCGCGACCCAGCGCATACGTCATCAGCTTCTCGGTGAGTGTACCAACAAATAGTTCCGGCCGCCGCAGAAATCCCTGTTCAAGGCCAGCGACACCGGTAAATTGACTGCCATCCGGCAGTCCGCCCAACGCATCGACGGGATGCTCGTCGTCTCGTTCACGCCAACGTCCGATCGCATCGAAATTTTCCAGGGAGAAGCCGACCGGGTCCATGAGATTATGGCAGCCGGCACAGTTCGGGTCGGCTCGATGCTGAGCGAGTCGTTCACGGATTGGAAGGCTGTCCAGCACGGTGTTATCTTTGAGTGCGGGAACGTTATCGGGTGGCGGAGGCGGAGGCGAACCAATCAGATTCTTCAGAATCCAGTGACCTCGCATGACGGGCGAAGTCCGTGTCGCGTACGACGTCACCGTCAGAATGCTGGCATTTCTCAGCAGGCCGCCGCGATGAGTTTCCGGCGTGAGTTCAACACGACGGAAACGATCGCCATGAATGTGAGGAATTCCATAGTGTTTTGCGAGTCGTTCATTCAGAAATGTGTAATCGCCGCGCAGCAAATCGAGCACGCTGCGATCTTCGTCCACGATGCTCGCGAAAAACAGTTCTGTTTCGCTGCGCATGGCCTGCCGCAGATTGTCATCGAAGTCCGGAAACAGTCGCATGTCAGGGAAAGCGGATTCCAGATTCCGCAGATACAGCCATTGATCGGCAAAGTTATTGACCAGAGATTCGGACCGCGGATCCGCCAGCATCCGCCTGACCTGCTGATCAAGAATGTCAGGCTGATTCAACTTGTGTTGTTCAGCCAATGTCAGCAGTTCGTCGTCCGGAATGCTGCTCCACAGGAAGAATGACAACCGAGACGCGAGTTCGAAGTCGGTGATTCGATATACGTCGCCGGATGCGATGCCCGCCGGATCACGCTCGATACGGAACAGAAAATTGGGATTCACCAGTACGCTCGCCAACGCTGCTTCGAGGCCCGCATCAAAATCAGCGGTATCACGAGCCTCTTTGAAGTCCTGCAGCGGCTGCATAAGGTCAGCGTTATCAATCGGTCGCCGATAGGCGCGCCGCAGGAACGTGCTCAGGATGGTCATCGCGGCAGCGTCCTGGATTGCCGCATCGGATCCCGGATCCGGCGTGACTGCAGCAAACAGACGCTGTCGACTCGGCGAATTGCCGGGGCCAGCTGCATTGAAGGGACCGACGACCGACACCTGATAAACCGCCGGACTCGTGCGCGGATGCCGGTGCATGTTGAACCTCGCCTGATACGGCTGGCGAACTGTCTCCTGCAGTGACGCCGATTTTCGGAGGAATGTTACACCCATTTCGTGGGGGCCGGCTTCGGCGTTCAGACGTAACTTGAGATGAGCATCCACGGTACTGTGGTCGTCGCTGTCTTTGGGAGGCGCTATCGTGAACCGGCCGACTTCGCGATTGTCCAGCAGCACGATCATTTCGTGTTTTCCGTTCAGGCCTTCGACATGTTCGTTGCGATCACGAGTCAGCGTGACCTGAACCTCATACTGGCCGTTCTGCGGGAAGTTGTGAGTAATGAGCGTACCACCACGAGTTCCCAGCGGAAGTCCTGGCACATGGTCTTCCTGCGTGATGTCCGGCCGGATTCGAAACGTCTCTCCCGAGGGTTCGTGACCGATTCCTCCCACGGCCAGCCGGGCAATCTTTTGAGCGGCTGACACGTATCGACTAAGCAGAGTGGGTGAGAGATCACCGACGGTAATGTTGTCGAAGCCGTGGCTGGATTCATCCGCAGGAAGCAAAGCCGTAGTATCGATTTGCAAGGCCAGCAGATCGCGAATGGCGTTCTGGTATTCAGTTCTTGTCAGCCGCCGAATACTGTCGGTTCTCCCCGGCATCGGGTCTTCAGTCGCCAGTTGATCCAGCTGAGTATCAAGTGAATTCAGAACGGCATCATAGGTCGCTTCATCCGGCCGCTCCGCATCCATCGGCGGCATCTGTCGTGCGCGCAGTTTTCGAACAACCTTTTCCCACAAGTCACGGCGTCCAGTCGATGGATTGGCACCCTTTGAATTGACATCCGTCGATTCAAAATCCAGTCCCGCAGCAGCATCTTTGAGACCGTGACACGAGACGCAGTATTGATTCAGCATCAGCCGCACATGGGCTTCGACCAGGAACACTTCCGCGTGCCTTTCGTCGGCCAGCGATTGTCGCGGCTCAGCATACAGCCCGAGACAGACGGTCACGACCGTCAGCAAGTTTTTGATCAGCTTGAT
>JAYSPO010000175.1:0-3943 GCA_043722015.1 Candidatus Kuenenia sp.
CTAGCCACGAAGAGGCACAAAAGACACAAAAAGGAACACTGATCGTGGAGTGATTTCCAGATCAAAGTCGCTAAAGGGGACGTTGTGCAAAAAAAATACTTAGAATATTCCCTTTGTTTTTCCAGAAAAAACTCTTCATGGCGTTGCCAGTCAGGGCTTCCACTTTTGCGCGGGCCAGAGCCGATTCATAACTGCGCAGAGTTGCCGAAGACATCCACAGGGGCGAACTTACACTTCAGGATCGGTTCCGCTTCGCACTGGAACCAGTTTTGGATGACAGCTGCGTAGACCTGCCGAAAGTCGGTGTGGTGTCGCAGATCGCCGTCCTGCAGACCGCTCAAACTGGGAAGTTGGCCAATCAAACCCGACTTGACCGCTGCGCCAGCCATGAACATCGGTCCGGCCGTACCGTGATCTGTTCCCGCGCTGGCGTTTTCTTCGACGCGGCGACCGAATTCGCTGAAGCACATCAATGCCACACGATCGGAATGCTTCAACTGATCGATGTCTTCCAGAAATGCCTTGACCGAATCTCCCAGTTGACGAAGCAGCCCGGCATGCGCTTCCGGTTGTTGTGAGTGTGTATCAAAGCCGTTCAGGGTCACGTAGTAGACCGACGTCTTCAGACCTGAACTGATGAGTTTGGCGACGGTCTGCAGTTGTTCGCCTAGTCCGTTCTTCGGATACGTGACGCTCGACGAATAGGACTTCACGGATGAACTCAAGCGTTCGCTGGCGGTAATCGCCGAGCTGGTGCTGGACTGCACAAAGTTGAGCAAGTCGTTGCTGTCACCTCGCCGGGCGCCAGTCAATTCCTGCACGGCCTTGCGGAACTGAGCATCTTCGGTGCCCTGCAGACGAAACTGTTCCAGCGAACGAATCGAGGGCACGCGCACCTTGCGTGACATCAGCGCGAACGGTTGCTTGTCATGTCCAAGATGCAATGCCATCGGATCGCCACCGGCAGTGTCTGCGGATTGTTCGAGCAGACGGCCCAGCCAGCCGTCGGTGCGATTTTCATCCTTCCGCTGACAGGTGTGCCAGATGTCCATTGATTCGAAATGCGAACGGTTGGGATCGGGATATCCGACTCCCTGAATGATGGCCAGTCTTCCGGCTTCCAGCAGATCTGCGAAACCTCGCAAGGATGAATGGAATGCCAGGCCATCGCGGATTTCCAGCGAGGCACTCTTACCAATCGCCAGTTTGGGACGCAGCTTCTGATACGTTTCGTCGTCCACCGGAATGACGGTGTTCAACCCATCATTGCCACCCTGAAGTTCGATCACCACCAGAATGCGTTGGGAATTGTTCTGTTCAGCTGCTGCCTGCAACGCGGACGGCGCGAGACCGCCGAATGTGAGGACGGCAGAACCAGCCGCTGATGATCGGAGAAAGTTGCGTCGTGAAAAGTGAGACATGAGGATGGTTCCTTTCGGGAATTTTCCGGGTGACTTAAATTCGCAGATCCGGCTGCGATCAGCTCTGTGCGATATTCGATTCTGATGCGTCGTCGTCCCAAAACTCTGACTCGTTATGCATGTCGTACTTGCGGGCAATATCCGGATCGTTTGTAACGAGCCGCACGTAGTCATTCGATGTTAGGCCATGCAGGTCCAGCGTGACTCCATCGTCACGCATCTTTCGAAGTATGTCAGCAGCGTCCGGCTGACTCGCGATGATGTCTTCAATGGATTGCGCCCTGGCTGTGAGAGAATTGTAACGCCAGACTCGAATGTACCGACGTTCGTTCCCTCGGCTTGCCTGCCACAGCTCCACAAATTTTGCCTGCACATAACAATTGAGTGTGCTGCCGAATGCCAGGGGAAGCGACAGCAGTTTAATCAACTCCTGCACATCAGCCAGATCCTTCATCCGATCCGCTCCGGTCATTCCGGACGCCAGCTTGAGTTCGACAATCGACGGCAGACTCAGAAACTTAATCCCGTTCCTGAACTCAGCCACTGTATCAGGAGCGGGGAACGCAACCGGTTTTTCCTTTCCGTCGCCCGGATATCCGCCCGTGAGCAGAAACTCGATGCGCACTCCGGAAACCGTATCGCGCAGGTTCTTGCTTTTTTCAAACAGTGGCAGATAACCACGCCCACTCAGGTTCTCATGAATGCGCTTCAGGTCCTGCGAGGTGACGAGAATATCAACGTCTTCCGTGAATCGGCGAAAGCCATGTTGAAAAAGGGCCATCCCTCCGGCAACAGCGTACGGAACTTTCAATTCGTTGAGGCGGTGACAAATCCTCTGAAGTGTCGTGTGGACTTCACTTGTCTCATCAAAATGGCGACCTCCTTCGCTCATCGCCCACCTCGAATCCTGATTGAGACGTAGCTCGTAGTTTGGACTTTGTGTATCAAGTGCTGAATCAATCACGACCTGTCTCCCGTGTTTCGTAGCTGAATTCGCAAGAATTTAGAGCCTCCCTGAATTCTTACGAATTCAACTACGGTAATTTTCTCCACCGCTCGCCTTATCCAAGTTGAAATTCGGGTATGGTACACAACGCATGCAGACCCTCGATCAGACTGCCGTCGCTGCGGGATTTCATGAGTGATTCCACTTGTTCCTTGGCCGCTTCCGGAACTGGAACTGCAAAGAGCACGGTTTCAAGGTAATCAATGACCGCTCGCGGATTGGTGACTTTCTGAGTCGCCAGATATTGCTTCAGCCTTGTCTTTCCAAACCGAGTTTTGTCATTGGTGATCAGCGTGCGGACCAGATTTGACCGCCCGAGCAATGTCGAAGAATTGATCCATGTGCGACCTCCGTCCCAGCCTTTGACGCTGGGCGGATACAGCAACCCCTGGCCGAGCGTCAGCATTTCTTCGGCAAGATCAAAGGTGTTCGTGGAACCCTCCAAACTTCGCAACAGACCGACAGCCAGTTCCACCGGGGATCGGACTTTTCGTCCCACGGCATGCGACGAATAAAACAGGTTGCTGGTGAAGATTCGTCGGAGCACAGGTTGAATTTTCATTCCCGACGCGCGAAGTTCATTTGCCAACGGCGCGACTAATTCCGCGGTCGGTGCTGGTTCGTCCATGACAAAGAAGCGTACAAGTTTCGTGGCAATGAACTCTGGCGCGGACTTTTGTTCCAGCACGATCCTGACGCCTTCTTCGCCGTTAAATTCTCCGGACTGAGCAAGGATCGTTTTTTTACCTTCGTCGTGCTGATAACGGTTGAAGCGAAATTCATCGCGCCGAATTTCCCAGCCTGTGAAGCACCGCGCCAGTTCGCGAATATCCGTCTCTGTATAATTCCCTTCACCCAGACAGAACAGCTCCATGATTTCGCGGGCGTAGTTTTCGTTGGGATGCGATTTTCGATTCGTGGCGGAATCGAGATACACGAGCATTGCCGGATCGCGTGAAATCTCCAGCAGTAATTTTGAAAAATCACCAAACGCAAATGAGCGAAGCAGCTCATTTTGCGTCAGCATCAGTTTTCCGTCAGCGACTTTTTCGGCGCTGGTTGCAAAGTGCCCGTGCCAGAAGAGTGTCATCTTTTCGAGTAACTGCATCGGCGTGCTGAGCATCCGATACGCCCACCATGCAGAAATCTGTTTGACGTTGCCCGTGGCGAGCGCTGCATTCGACAGCGATTTCATTTCGGCCTGAAACGATTCCGGCTCCGGCCCGGTCAATAACTCATCCACAACAGTCGATGGAGTTTTTGCGGCAGCGGCAGTCAACTCATTCTGCGTGGCCCCGAAACCGGCACGGCGAGACAAGTGTGCCGCCGTGCGAATATTCCATGGCGTCTCTGTATCAGGCCGGAATTCGCTCCAGGCCCAGGCGGGATCGATGATTTCGTTCAATGTGTGGTCCCTCGTACTACTAACAGTTGAATACTTGTTTTCTCGCGGCGATTTTCAGGGGTCCCATTGCAGAAGTCAGCTCTGGTGTGGCAGAAACATTTATTGCAGAAA
>JAYSPO010000176.1:0-2630 GCA_043722015.1 Candidatus Kuenenia sp.
CTGCTGCAGCCACGGCGGTATTCGTCACCGGGTCGGTGAAGCCAACGTTGATGCGACTGTCAGCCGCTGTCTTGACCCCTCTGGCCTTAATGGCGTTCAGTGTGCCGTTTGCAGCCGCTGCTTCACGGATTTCTGCCGAGTTTGATAACTGATCAGCCGTGAAGCTCAGGGTCTGACCTGTGATCAGGTAGGCATCCATCAGGTTCAGGTTGAGACCGCCCGCGCCTCGCTGGCTTGCCAGAGCACTGAGTGCAGTCTGCAACGTTGCCGCAGCCAGCGCTGAACCCGTCAGCAGGTTGCTGTGCGTCGCAGCATGGAACAATGCCACGCTGTCAGTTGCCAAAGCAGCGTTTGCTGCCAGCACAGCGTAAACGATGTCCGGTCGCAGGCTCAGGACGGCACGAGCGTACTCGTCCAGCGCTGTGGCCCAGGCTCCCAGTTCATCATCAATCAGATCCTGTCGATCGATGACCAACTGTGAAGCGAAGTCGTTAACCTTGTACGATTCCATCGTATCGGCAAAACTTGCGTGTGAGGCTTCCTGCCCACGGTTTCGACGGGTCAGACGACCGCCTTCCAAGCGGTGCAGTTCCTGGGACTTGAATGACTTGGCTTCAACGTCCTTCGTCCATCCCAAAGTGCTGTCGATCATTTCCCCGAGGTTTGACTGGAGCACAGCCCCCATCGCAGTCGTGTAAATGGTTGAGACACTTGGCGTTGAGAACGCTCTGGTCACCAATGATCGGCGTTCCAGAGGCGATTCGATCTTGTCCATCCGCAACGCTTCACGGCACAGGTCCACACTGTGGATGCCACGGAATGAATCCGCACGTTCCAGGTTGCGTTCCCACTCAGCCTGTCGCGCTTTGTGCTTGAACCCCGGTTTTTCGAACGTCGTCTCACCGGTGACGGCATCGAAGTTCATCCGATGACCGACTGACTCGATGTTGACGCCCATTCGCATGGCGACAGCCGCAGCCAACGAATTCACGTTGCAGTCCCGCTCATGGCGATTGCCTGACAGGATGATGTTCGGTGCATCAGATCCCGCAGGAGGTGCTGAGCGCTGTGCCTGAAGATCCTTCAGAAACAGTTCGCGTGCCCCATCGACGTTGCAGTCTGCATCGTCCAGAGCCTTGTTCAGAGTTTCAGATCGGACACCATCGGCAATTGCCTTGATGTCTGCCTGTCGTTTGCGTTCCAGCTGGACGCCACGCTTCAGGATTTCGGTCTCGTTTACGCCGGTTGCTTCCGGCTTCGTCTCAGTAGTCATGATTGACGTCCTTTTTGATGTGCCGTTTTCACCGGCTTCCAGTGGAATTTCGACAACCAAACGTTCGGCTGTCTGTTCAAGTTTTCCGTTCGTGATGTTGATCACAACCGTTGGTTCTTTCGTGGCTTCGATTCGCGATTCAATCAGTTGTCCTGCTGATCGATGCAGAGTCTGTAGCTGTGCTAGTTCTTCGTCTGAGACCTGAGTCATTCTTGCCCCTGGCTCATCTACGGAACGAACCTTGGCTTTGTTATCCGCACCGCGTGCAACGCAAGAGAGTTCATTCAGTACCCAGGCGTTTGCAATTCGCAGGCGTCTTGCACCTGCCGTGAACGTCCGGCCTTCGACCGTGACGGACTCGCCTGGTTTCACTTCCATGTAGGCAGTCACGATGTAGCCGACTGAAACGTCGGTTGCGTGATTCCCTCTGTACTTATTGAAGGCTTTGACCGCATCAGGATCATTAGCGTCGAAAAGCATTAGCCCGACCGTATCGGTGTTTTCCGTTCGCACTTTTTCAACGTGGCCAAGAACGCGGTTGATCGTCTCAGTTCGGTGTGAGTCGAGAAGAGGGACGCTTTCGGCAACTGATCGGCCAGATGCCAACAAGATCTCATCGATCGATTCCCACTTGTCCCAGTCCCACATTCGCACAGGCTGCTCTGTGGAAAGAACTGTCTCAATTGAAAATGACTTTTCATCGGCGCTCTGCTGACGCATGGAGGCACGGCGCTCATGCAAGCCGCTTGCTGATCTATTTGCGTTGTCCCGTAGGATTGTGACCATGATTCTTTCCTTATGCCGCCTGTTGAGCCAAAGACTCAAGAAACTGTCCTGCTGTCACGTTGAGGTCTGCGTTCTTCAGCAAGTTTTGAAAGTAGCTCTCGCCCAGTCCAGGGCGGACGGTGTCGAGTGTGTCCATCGTCCGTCGCAGTTTGTCCGCTGCTTCTGCCGGGCGGATGCCCTGTTCAGCCCAGATATCAATCAGGCTCTTGCTCATCGTGGCAAGGTCCGTCTGCCGGGCCTGCGCCTCTTTGTTTGGGTCAGCGTGTGGAATTGGGTCGAATATGCCTCCAACCTTCACCGGTACGGGGCGTGGCTGGATCAACTTTCGTATCTCTGCTTCTCGCAGAACCGCCATCAACACCGGCCCCAGTCGCTTCTCAATCGCGAACTGCTCACGCTCAAGGGAACGCCAGTACAACTGCCTGTCCATGCGAGCCGATGCGTACGAATGATCCTTGGAATCCAAGCGGGCGATCATCAAAGGCATGTTCACGCTGCGTCCCACGTCGCGCCATCGTTCATTCCGGAATTCCGTGTAATTGCTTGCCGGGTGCTTCGGATCAATCTGTTT
>JAYSPO010000177.1:0-2720 GCA_043722015.1 Candidatus Kuenenia sp.
GCAAAACTAACCTTTGATGCTCCCATACTTAAAAAAGAAACTCAAGTGAATTGGCATTGACATTTTAGTCGCCGCTGCCGTATTTCCTAGTTCAACAAAGAACCAATTAAAGCTCTGTCGTCGGTCGAAAATTTGCGGGAATGTTCGACCGGCCTTCCTCCTGGGTTGGAGAACATAATAACTGTCAACTAGCGATTACTGGGTCGATTGCAAAGTGACGGTGCTTCACGATAGAGCTTAAGACTGTGCACCGGGTCGAACAAAAGTTTGCCCCGGTGCCAGGGAACAACAAGGGCTGATGGCGAAACCATCGGCCCTTGTTTTTTGCGAGTCAGCAGAAACATTGGTAACTAAGCTGTTTATTTCCACTTGCCGATATCGTAATCGTAAGTGTTTCACGCTAGTTCTGTCCTGCACGACAAGTTCGCCCAGCCTGATCCTTCATGGAAAAAACAGGTCGTTGCACCGATGAAAAGTCACTCGTCTAAAGTAGCTCGTCCATAACTTTAGGTCAGTTCTTCGAGAAGTTCGTTTACGCTCTTATCGGTAATCACATCCAGGAATGCGCCTCCGCTCAGATTGGCAAAGAACCAGTCGATCCCCGAGCTGCCGGTCAGTTTATCCTGGCTGTCATCATCGTGGACCGTGGATGAATTGAGCCGCACGGAACCATTCCTTCCTCCGCCCAACGTACCGGTGATATGGCCCCGGCGTATTGCCTGACTGGCCGAACTGTTCCACTCCAACATAAGTAGCCACAGTGAGTCATAGTAGGTTATCGGATCAAATTTATCGTGGTCTGTCCAGCCAGCGATGAGGATATCTTCGTCGCCGTTGCCAACCAGCCGGTCAGAGCCTTTACCGCCGATCAATATATCTCGAGCGTTGCCTCCGTTAATGTCGTCATTTCCGTCACCTCCGATGATAATGTTGGTTCCGTTGCCACCATTCAGCTTGTCATCGCCTGTACCACCGTCAATCAGAGCAGGTAGGGAAATTCCACTTGAAATGGTCACTTGATCGTTACCACCACAGGCTTGCACAACAATTCGGGAAATCCCGGCGATCGGTACATCTCGGAAGCTGCCGGTTGCCAGGAAGTTTGCATGGACCCTATACACCGAGCCAGCTTGGTTGATCGTGACAAGATCGTCAATATTTGTGCCGATCACATACAGCGTGTTGCCCACAACGCCAACACCAGTAATTACAGCCGTGGTTGTGGATGTGACCGAACCGCCATCATCGTCGGTCAGAGTGACCGTGATCGTAAAGATCCCGCCGGTCGTATAGGCACGACTGCCAGCGAACGTTCCAGATCCTGCTCCTTGGCCGATGGTGGCTGTGCTGACATTGCCATCACCCCAATTGATGATAGCTTTATGCGTATCTAGCGTGCCAACATCCGTGAACGAACCGGATATGGTGATGGACTGACCCTCTGCCGCATTACCACCTTCCGGTGACGTATTGCTCAGAACCGCGATCGCGGGAATTACGTTGTTGACCGTGATCCCCACAGTAGAACTGACCGATAAGCCGCCGTCGTCGTCGGTTACCGTCGCTCTGATTGTGTATGGATCGAACGACGTGCTTGTCGGATTGTCGTCACGGTACTGATGCGTGGCACTGAACGTTCCGCTCCCATTTCCCTGAACAACCACGGCTGCCGAGGACGTTTCGCCGCTGCCCCAGTTGATGAGCACAGTGTGCGTATCTTGGGTGCCTACATCGGTGAAGTTGCCGCTAATCGTCACTGAGCCATTTTCATTGATCACTGCGGAGTCTACGCTCAAACCGGTGATCACAGGAATCACGTTGTTGACGGTAATGCCAACAGTCGAGCTAGCCGATACGCCGCCGTCGTCGTCCGTTACTGTGGCCGTGATCGTGTAAGGATCAAAGGACGTGGCCGTCGGATTATCATCCTTGTACTGATGCGTGGCACTGAATG
The DNA here is from genome assembly GCA_043722015.1 of Candidatus Kuenenia sp. Lineage (GTDB taxonomy): Bacteria > Planctomycetota > Planctomycetia > Planctomycetales > Planctomycetaceae > SXXK01. The sequence continues at coordinate 1,955 of JAYSPO010000177.1, forward strand.
TTCCGCTGCCGTTGCCTTGGACCACTAGAGCTGCCGAGGACGTTTCGCCGCTGCCCCAGTTGATGAGCACAGTGTGCGTATCTTGGGTGCCTACATCGGTGAAGCTGCCGCTAATCGTCACTGAGCCGTTTTCATTGATCACTGCGGAGTTTACGCTCAAACCGGTGATCACAGGAATCACGTTGTTGACCGTAATGGCAACCGTCGAGCTGAGCGATACGCCGCCGTCGTCGTCGGTTACCGTAGCGGCAATCGTATACGGATCGGAGGCGGTTGCGGTCGGCTTGTCGTCCAGGTACTGATGGGTTGCAGTGAACGTGCCGCTGCCACTGCCTTGTGTTACTACTGCGGCCGAGGAAACTTCGCCGTTGCCCCAGTTGATCATGACCGAATGCATATCTAGCGTGCCCACGTCGGTGAACGTGCCATTGATGGTCACAGAGCCATCTTCGTTGATTACGGTTGAGTCGACGCTTAAAGCAGCGATCACAGGAATCACATTGTTGACGATAACAATCGCCGTGTCTGCATGCACGCCACCGTCATCGTCTGTGACTTTGTAGGTCACCGTATAAGTGCCATTATCGTTGGGGGTAAAGCTGAAGCCACTTCCGCCGGAACCATTGCTGTCTCCAGCTAGGTTGTCTGTTGTTTGTCCCGATATGACCTGTCCATTGCTGGCCACAACGCTCCATTCCTGTTTGTGCCCATCATCCAAGCCCACGTCGGTAAACAGACCATTCAGTGTCACCGACGTGCCCTCGTT
>JAYSPO010000178.1:0-1354 GCA_043722015.1 Candidatus Kuenenia sp.
TTTTTTTTCGCCACTCGATAGCGACGTGAGTTCACTCGGTGTGTTTTTAATATTTTGAAATGCAGGTTTCGGTGGTCCGTTCACACTCATGCAGAATGCAGCCGATAAGCCTTTTACCAACTGGAAACATTCCGCCATCTGCCCTTCGTCGTCAGACGCATGACAACGGCTGCGGCGGCTCGAAAGTAACACGATTCGAGCAGGATACCGGTTGCCAATCGTCATCGGCGGGAAATTCGCAGAGTGGCACGCGTCATGCGGGTGGACTTCTTCGCTGATGTCGTATGGCTTACGAATCAGTTTGGCCGTGACAACGAAGCTGAGACGCCAAGCCCCGATGGACATGGCCTTGGCGAAATGTCCACTCAGTGTGTTTTGGAAGCCCGGCGATTTTGGTGGTCACTCACCAGTATTTCAGAATGGGCGACGTTGGCAGACGCCAGTGTCGCCACTCGTGGAATGTCAGAATGAAAATCAACGGATACCTAGCGACGCTGAGACAACCGCGAATGTGGGTCGCCGTTGCGTTGCTTGTTTCCCGGTTTCTTCTATCTGGGCCGTGCTGTTGCTCGCGAGGACATGGTTCTACGCAGGTCGCCAATTGCTGCTGCTGTGGCGCAGCAGACGAAGGCGACGCTGCTGACGACTTGGCACTCGTTGCCCACGACGAAGTGCGTGAGGCTCCTCTCCCGCACAAATGCCGCTGCAACAAAAATGTGTGCGTTGGAATCAAGCCGGATCTGTTCACAGTTTCGGACCATCGCGCCAACTTCTTCGACGATCTCGCTCGGCCAATCGACTCGATCACGTTCAATGTCGGCGATGTTCGTACTGTCGGAATCGAGGGCGGGCGACGAGATGTCGTCGCGTTGCGAGGGGCGGACTGCTGCACCGTACTCTGTCGCTGGTTGTGCTGATTGTCAGCCCAGGCCGCCGGGATGCGGACTGACTCTTACTTCGGACCCTCATGCGGTCCCTGCTGACAACCCGACCGACGCCTGTCTTTCAACGTTACGTTGACGTTGACGCTGCAACTTGCCGTGGGCACGCGCCCAGAGAACGAGAGCAGTCGCGCGTCGCGATCGGACATCGACCCTCCACACCCTTGACAGAAAATGGAGCTGAACATGATGACATTTACCCGTTTGAAATTGGCAGCCCTGTTGGCCCTGGCGATGGCTTCATCCGTGTTCGCACAAACGACGATCGGCCCCGATGCGAGTGCGAAGATTCGCGGCGAAGTCACATCGTCTGGGATTTACAACCGCCACGCGCAAGACTATTCGCGGATGTTGTACAACGCGCCCCAGCTTCAACCGGCCGCTCCTCTGCCCGTTTTTCAAGAGCAGGCGAA
>JAYSPO010000179.1:0-2975 GCA_043722015.1 Candidatus Kuenenia sp.
TCACCCTCAGAGCAGGGAACAGGCATCGGCAGTGCGTTGCTGCGGCCGGTGCTTGAGCAATGCGATGCGGAAAGAATTCCGGCTTACGTTGAAAACAGCAATGAACAAAACCTTGGCTTCTATGTCAAGAATGGCTTCAAGGTGGTGTCGGAATGCGACATTCGGAAGGGACCGCGTCTCTGGGGGATGTGGCGGGTGCCGCAGGCATAGTGGATGCGTTCCAGCCAGCGTTTTAAGTTTGCCACGTGTGTCAGAACGGAAAGTCGTTCTGGCAAATCCAGCGAATCCCGGAACGGTCGGCAGAATCCGGGGATCGTACAGTCGTCAATCCGTTTCGATGTTGTTTGTACCGTCGCATGATGACACCCCCCCACGACCGCCTTCCTCGATAATGCGAGCGATCTCGTTTTCGTCGATCACATTTGCGATGCGGGTGACATCGGACTCGCTCACAATCTGCCTGGCGATGAGGATTCGTGTGAGCGACCCAACGCACAACTTCAGATCATCAAGCTCGCGTCGAAGTTCACGAATCTCATCGTCCTGGCTCCGGTCCACTTTCGACTGATCGCTGAAAGTACGGCGCAACGCGTAGATACTGCGTTCACAGTCTTCGATGTCGAGGCGGTTTCCAATGTCACCAAGAAGCAGTGTTCGGCCCCATCCCATCGTACTGTCCTTCTGATTTTGTTCGCTGGTACAACGCTCGTGTGCCATGGCAACTAATGACGTGCCGATGGCAGCGATGTCGTTATGACGCGCGGCCTTCGGTGGAGACGCGGGTACCAATGCGTTCGCCGGCGACGGCTCGAGCAATGTTGCCGACTTTCTTGTAGTTAAACACAATAATGTCGATGTTGTGTTCCATGCAGTGATGCATGGCCTGAGCGTCCATGACCTGCAGATTCTGGTCGAGCACTTCGCGAAACGAAATATCCGTGTAGCGGATCGCGTGAGGATTCTTCATCGGGTCTTCGGAGTAAACGCCATCGACCTTCGTACCCTTGAGAACCACGTCCGCATCAATCTCTCGAGCCCGTAATGCCGCAGCGGTATCAGTCGTGACAAACGGGCTTCCTGTACCAGCGGCCAGAATCACGACGCGACCTTTTTCCAGATGGCGGAGGCAGCGACGTCGGATAAATGGTTCCGCCACGCCTTCCATGCGAATCGCGCTTTGCAGACGGGTGGCAACGCCGACGCTTTCCAATGCATCCTGCAATGCCAGTCCGTTGATCACCGTTGCCAGCATCCCCATATAATGTGCCGTCGAAGGTACGATCTGCTGGCTGATGTCCGCAAACTGCTTGCCACGCAGGATGTTGCCCCCGCCGCATACAATCGCCAGTTGAACGCCGTTCCTGACCACATCACGAATCTGCTCAGCAACCGATGTCAGTTCTGCCATGCTGATGCCGGATTCGCCCTCGCGACAAAAACTTTCGCCGCTGATTTTGAGCAGCACGCGTTTGTAGGCAGGACGCAGACTGGAAACGGACATGAATTAACTCCTGATTGATTTAGACGAGCGGCAGAAAAGAATCTACGGTAGCTGAATTCGCAAGAATTCAGGGAGGCTCTGAATTCTGGCGAATTCAGCTACGGACCTGGAATGAAATTCTCTGCCGCTCACCGTATGGTAAAACGGAAGTCAGAAAAGCCCGGCATCTGCTGCAGATGACGGGCTTCGTTTTGGTCGTGAGTCGAACTGGAAGGTGCGACATAGAAACGGATCAGCCAGCACCGACTTTCCATCGGTAGAACTGCACGGCTTCGGTACCACCTTCGGCAAGTGCCTGGCTGACAGTCTTGCTGTCGTCTTTTGCGAAGGGCTGCATCTGCAGCACACCCTGGTCGGCGTAGAAGACTTTCATACGGCCATCGACCATCTTCTCGATAATATTTTCAGGCTTCTTTGAAGCTCGCGCTTCGGCCGTCAATCGGTCACGTTCTGCTTTCACAATCGACGGTTCCAGATCTTCAGGTTTGGTCACTGTAGGACTCATGCCGGCGATGTGCATGGCAACGTCCTTAAGAATGTCACTGGATTTCGGAGTCACCGAAGCCACGAACAGCACGCCGGTTTTGAAGTCGTGATGCACATAGCCACCGACAGGCCCCTTGACCCGGACGATACGGTTGACGACAATTTTTTCCCGAATCTTGTTAACGATCTCTTCGTACTGTTCCTGAAACGTCTGGCTGGCACCCGCGCCTTTCTGGGCCATCAACGCCGCAGCATCTGCAGCACCGGGGCCTGCAAGAAGCTGATCGGCCATTGCCTGACCGAACTTCTGCATTACTTCGCCTGTGGCAACCGGAGACGATTCGCATTGAATTTCGACCATGGCAGCTTCGGAACCGTCTGGCTTCGCAGCGATAAAAATGCGGCCTTCGGCAGTGACATTGTCTGCGCGTTTTTCCTGAACCTTCTTGAACATTTCACGCAGGATCTGCATGGCTTTGGCTTCGTCGCCACCAGCTTCAGTCAAGGCTTTCTTGCACTCCATCATTGGAAGGTCAGTTTTTTCACGTAGTGCCTTAACGGCAGCGGCTGTAATTTCCGCCATCAGAATCTCCCTGGTCATGAATCGAGTGTCAGGTATCAAGTCGCAGCGCTGCGACTTAGACACTGGTTGGTAGCCGAATTCGTGAGAATTCGGAGGTGGCCTTAAGTCTCTCGACTTTGGCTGAAATTTAATGTCGGCATCTTCGTTTAACGGCGAGGCGTAGGCAAATCCCGGCACCGACGCCTGCGGCTTGCCGTTAAGCGATTAAGACAACAGTCCCCTCTGGGGAGAAGGGACATGTGTCGGGCCGTACGAGTTCACCGAATGGCACTACCGAATTGACGGCACAGCCTTTGGTTCATTCGACGCAGGCGCGTCGTCTGATTTCTTCTTCGGATCATCCGGACGCATGCTGCGTCCTTGTTTGATGGCGTCAGTCAGGTGCTGGATCACCAGTCGAATCGA
>JAYSPO010000180.1:0-5514 GCA_043722015.1 Candidatus Kuenenia sp.
TAGATCGATGAGACCTTGGTCTTCGAGACCGTGGGTCAGCGTGATCGCAAGTCGTTTCATTTCAAACCCGAACCGTCGCGTGAGCCGCAGATTCTGCGAGCTCGAATATTAGGAAGGGACAAAATGAATATTTCAGAATACCCATTTTCAACGTTCATTGGTATCGATGTTTCCAAAGACAAACTCGATATCGCTGAACTCAAGGGTGCGGCCGGGAAAACAATCGGCAACAACAAAAAGGAGATCTGCCGATGGATCACATCCCTCAAGGAAACCAGTCAGACGATCGTGGTCATGGAGGCTACTGGCGGCTACGAATCGTTGCTCGTCAAACTGCTGCATGAGCACCAGATTGCACTCGCCGTCGTCAACCCGCGTCAGGTACGTGACTTTGCCAAAGGCCTCGGCTACGACGCAAAAACGGACCCCATTGATGCGTGCGTCATCGCCCGCTTCGGCGATGTTGTGCATCCCGCTCCACAGGCCGCGCAGTCGGATGAACACATCAAACTGGGTGCCATCGTCGAACGGCGGCGACAACTTCTCGATCTGGTGAACCAGGAGCAGAATCGACTCCAGCAAACCACGGATGAAGAGATCCGCAAGTCGATTCAGACGGTGCTCAAAGGCCTGAAAACACAGGTCAAAACAATGGACGAACGGATCGCCAAAGCCGTTGAGGCAGACGTGGCAAACGCACGCACAGTGGAAATCCTCAACTCCGTCAAGGGGATCGGTCCGGTCACCGTGAGCACCATTGTCGCTGAACTTCCGGAACTCGGAAAACTCAATCGTCAGGAAATTGCCAAACTCGTTGGTCTGGCTCCGATGAATAACGATTCCGGAAAATCAACAGGCAAACGAAAAACGGCAGGAGGTCGTCGCACGGTTCGGAGCACGTTGTACATGGCAACACTCGTTGCGACCCGATTCAACCCGACCATCAAAGCTTTCTATCAGCGACTGCTGGCGAAGGGAAAACTCAAGAAGGTGGCGCTCACCGCTGCGATGAGGAAACTCATCACCATCCTCAACACCATGGTTCACACGAACCAACTCTGGCGGGAATCAGCGATCAGTTAACGAAAAACGGCGTCCTGGCAATTGCACACCAGAACGCCGACAGAGCGTCATCGACGCACCGAAACAACTGGCTATCCCTCGTGTGGTTGCGTCCCCGCAGAGCCACACTCCGTTTCGCCAGCTGATTCCACAATACTCAATTAACAGTTCCAATTCAACACACCATCGAACACTGAAACCCATGCCTCAAAAAATCCAACAGCCCTGTCGACACACTGCACAAAAATCGAATTCAAAAATCTTTTTTCGAATCTGCCATTGACGTTATTCAAGACCGTCGCTGACCCTTTATTGCTTCCGTGCGGATGGTGAATCAGATGATGGATGGCTAAACACGCCTCGCTTCAACACGGCACAAGACCCCATCCGTCTTGCACGGATGGTGAATGAGATGAGATTCGCGGCCGATGAGACTTCATGCCCAATAGAAACTATAGCCTTCGCGCCATGCTTTCGATCTTTTCCACCATCCGCACGAGGCGGATGGGGTTGTGGTGCCGTGATGTTTTATTAGCGCACCATCTTTGCTCACCGATCCGGCCGAGCCGGATGGGGTCGTGGAGATGCTGCCCGGGCCTTCTGAGAGTGGGGTTGTCTGATGCAAGACGCCGATCCGGACCAGAAACTCGCCGTGGGCTCGGGTTAAACAAAGAGGCTCAGGTTGAACAAAGCGGCTCGGGTTTTCTTTTCCGAATGCGGGTAACGACAAGGAGTTTATGCTCCCTACTGCCATTTTGCCGCCTCGTCAGGATTCTGCAAGGCATCGTACAAATCCCGCACTCGCGTTCGCGAGGCGGTGACGCTCCACGCGGGGACTCCGACGGCCTTGGCGATATCGGCTGCAGAGGGCAGTAGGTGGGACTCTGCCTCCTGATATTTACACTGCTGACGAAGGCAGTCGCCATAACGAGATCTGACTTCGGCCGTCAGCCAGTCGGGGGGCAACATCTCTGCCTGCAAAGTTGTCCAGCACTCCTTCAGCAGAGGTTCCGACGTCCCGAGGTCGGCTGAGCCACTTAACGCGCCCGTAAGTATTGCGGTGAACTCGGCGGTTGACCGGAGCGAATCAGGCTGTTCAGGCATCATGAGTTCGGTGAGGTACTCCGCTGCTTCCGCCCACTTTTCCTGTTTGGCATACATCCTGGCGATAGGCGCTACCGTCCTGCCGATAAATGGCTTTTGGCTCGGAATGGTTCGACGATCGGACAGGACTGCTAAGTAACTCGTCTCGGCCTCATTCCATCGGCCCTGAAACTCCAGCAGTTGACTCATTAGCTTTCGAGCCGAGAATGTCGCGCCATGGTACGGCCCGAGGTTGTCGCGGCAAAAGGGAATCGCCTCCGAAAGTACTGCTTCCGCTTCTGTAAACCGGCCAGCATAGGTGAGCGCCCCGCCAAGATTACCGAAGCTCGATCCCATTCCTTCCAAGTTCATAGGAAGAGTTTCCTGGTGCCGATCATGAATCAATTGATACAACGGGACCGCTTCCGCAGCTCTTCCTGCATTGACGAGCGAGACTCCCAGATTGTTATCGATCTCCATTGTCTTGAAATCAAGTGGACCGAGTGTCGCCTTCAGGATCCTGCTCGCCCGCTGTCGCAGCAGGACAGCCTCGTCAAGTCGATTGAGGAAATTATAAACTTCAGCGAGATTGTTCGCTGCATCGCCCGTTTCCGGGTGCGAGGGTCCGAGGACAGACTCGCAATTAACGAGAGCAGCCAGAGCGAGTGCCTCGGCCTCGGATCGCGGTCCCTGGGCTGCAACTGCGTAGATATATCGATTAACAATCGCCAAAGTTTTCAGATCCTTCGGTCCGTAAATCCGCGTAAGAAGATCCGAGCCTCGGCGGTAATGTTGCTCTGCCTTGTCGAAAACCGTGAGATATTCGAAAGCATGACCGATGACAGTCCGTAGCTCCGCTTCCACTTCCGGTTGGTCGGCGAGTCCCGTCTGGGCATCGAGTTGATCAGAAGCTTTATCGAGCAATTGTCGGACGGTCAGTTGGTCGCCGACTGGATTGTTTGCAGGGTCGGCCTGTTTCAGGAGGTCATCGACGAGGAACCGATTAATTGCCTCGGCCTTTCGTTGAGCGGCAACCGACGCCTGCCGCTGATGTTCTGTCTCGGCACCGGCACGCTGGAGCAGGAATGCTCCGATCGAAAGCCCGATCACCGACATAACCAGGAACAGGCCCCCCGCGTTAACGACCATCCGATTCCGTTTCCCCCAGCGCCGGACGCGACCAACCACGGACTCCGGAAACGCACTCACGGGTTCGTCGGCCAGCCAGTGTTCGATATCCGCTGCCAAGGCAATGGCCGACGGATAGCGGCCCGATGGTTCGACCGTCATTGCCTTCAGACAAATCGCTTCGAGCGCCCGTGACACGCCTTCCTTCACCTTCGTGGGTCTTGCGATCTGGCCGCGCTGGATCTTTTGATTCATCTCTGGCCAGTCGCCCTTTTCAATCGGGGCCTTGCCGGTCAAGACTGTGTACAACACTGCGCCGAGACCATAAATGTCGCTGCGATGATCGATTACGTTCCAGCGTCCTGCCGCCTGCTCGGGAGACATGTAGGACGGGGTTCCGACGGCCGAACCCATCTGCGTCTCGCTTTCGTTACTCCCACCGGACTGTGGCTGCAGCGTTGCCTCGCTGATGGGGTCCTCCGCTTCTGCCTCAGATCGACCCACGACTTTGGCAAGTCCCCAATCGACAACCAGCGTCTCGCCGAACTTTCCGAGCAGCACGTTTAGTGGCTTCAGATCCCGATGGATCACTCCTCGTGAATGCGCGAATGCGACCGTCTGACAAATCTGAATCGTGGCCTGAATCAGCCTCAGAAAATCGACGGGATCCGGCGGTTGATCATGATACTGTTTGATCGCATCGGCCAGCGTCGGTCCCTCGACGAATCGCATCGCGTAGGCCGGTCCTCCTTCTGCATCCGGATACAGAGCGTATACCGGCACGATGCCAGGATGTTCAAGTCTGGCCGTCACCTCGGCTTCGACAAGGAAGCGTCGTCGGCTCTCAGCGTCGCCTGATCTGTGCGCCTGAAGTCGCTTGACCGCGACGGTTCGGTGCAGAGTCAGATCGGTGGCTCGAAACACTTCGCCGAGCCCACCTTTTGCATGCGGTGCAGCGTCGGCAAACGGCCCGATCACCTGCTGTCCGTAAATCTGAGTCGTTTCCAGGTCCGGGACATCGTCGTCAGATATCTTCGCAACTGCATTTTTTCTTGGCGACGACATTCAAACTCCTCATGCTCCCAGCAAATGCGAAAACTGATTTGAGGCTGAGAGCAAAGGGGAATTATCGACGATCGGGGCGACAGTAGCAAGCCGAGCGAGAGGCGATCAATCATAATGCGAAATTCGCAGCTATGCTCCGCGCGGGCTCAAGTGAGAGAATTGGCGAGCGGCATGCGTCAGCTTGCCGGTACAAAAACGAGGTACCGGAGGGCTCACGCCACTCCGCTCGCCGGACTCATTTCCGACCGCGCTGAGTATAGCTTCCTACTTCCATTTGGCCGCCTCGTCGGGATTCTGCATGGCGTCGTACAAATCCCTGACTCGCTTTCGTGACGCAGTAACGCTCCATGCGGGGACACCGACAGCCCTTGCGATGTCACCGGCAGCGGCCAGAAGAATCACTTCTGAATCCATGTATTTCCCCTGCCGTCGAAGGCAGTCGCCATAACGAGATTTGACTTCGGCCGTCAGCCAGTCGCCGGGCCACATCCGCAGTTTGAGAGCTGCCATACACTCATTCAATAACGGCTCGCCGGTCTTCGCGTCGTCCGTACCACTGAGCGCCACTGCGAGTGCGGTAGCCAAATCGTCCACTTCGCGTTGGGGTTCTGGATTTTGGGCAATGATGAGTTCGGCAAGAAGTTTGGACGCATCCGTCCACTTCTCCTGCTTCGCGTACAGTCGGGCCAGGAATCCTAATGTCCGCTGAGTTTGAGGATGTGTTGGCGACAGCACACTACGACGATCGGCGAGAACTTCTAAATACGATTGCTCCGCTTTGGCAAATTCCCCCTGTCCTTCACTGTTGTAGGCGAGCGAGTTCCGGAACATCAGGGTAAATTTGTTTTCCGCACCGCGGACTTCGGTTCCGAGTGCCAGGGCTTCGAGCAGGATCGGTTCCGATTCGGTGAATCGGCCCTGCGCTTGTAAGGAACCAGCAAGGTTACCAAGATAAAGTGAAAAATCCGGGTATCGTGGTCCGGGACGGATTCTTGCGCGATCGACGAGGGCACGGGCCGCAGTTTCCGCTTCTTTTGGATGACCAAAGAGAACGAGTGCCACAACGAGGTTACATTCGGCATCCATCGTTCTTTCATGTTCCGGGCCGACGCTGGAGCGCAGGACATCGACGTTGTGGCGGAGGATTTGCTCGCTTTCGGCGAATCGTCCCTGTGC
>JAYSPO010000181.1:0-6415 GCA_043722015.1 Candidatus Kuenenia sp.
TGAAAGGAGAAAGTTGCCGGCAGACGCAGAGACGATCCCATTCGGGGCGACGAGCGTGTATTGGACTCCAAAGTCGGTGGCCTGCTGAAAATCGATGTACACCGATTGCCCGGCCGTGGCACTGAATCGCCAGATGTCTTTCGACTGTGCCGCAGAAATTGTGGCTGTGGCTGTGTCACCAATCTGCATGTTGCGAATGACGGGCGACGTGTTGCGCACCTGGAATGAGTACGACGGAGTGCGGTCGTACAGCCCATTCAGGACAAGTCGATACGTTCCGGTTTCGGTCAGCGTGGTCGGAGCAAAATCGGGACTGAGTTCATGGAACACCAATGCGCCGGATGGCGCATACAATTTGCTGCGAACGTAGCCGCTTTGTGAAATTGCCTGGAACCAGAAACTCTGACCTGCGGTAACATTCAGCAACCATTCATCCGTCTCCCCTGCCCTTGAAATCTGACCACTGAGTGGCGTGGCAAAAGAGATCACGGACGTATCCGGAATCGTAACGTCGTTCACCACAACCTGGTACGAAGGAGTATCGCCGGTCAGCGATTCCAGCCGCATGGTGTAGGTCCCGGTCTGAGTCAACAGGATGCTGCCATCGTTCTCTTCGGGATTGTTGGGACTGGAGCCGTTGCCGTAGCCTACGATCGTAGAGCCATCGGGATTTTTGAGGTACGCGTGCAACACGCCGTTTTGAACCAGTTGAATGTCGAAGAAGACGCGCTGTCCTGCCGACGCTGTGAACTGGTACTCATCGACTTCACCAGGCACAGAGATATTGCTGCTGACGACGGTGTTCAACGTGTAGGAAAACGTTGGGTCAGCGATGCCTTCGGGTTTGGAATTCCCGGAATTCAGGGCAAATGAATCGGTGGAGTTCTGCGAACCGCTGATGCGAGTGCGCGAATTCGCATAGCGGTAAACTCTGTCGTCCTTCCGATCGACAATCCAAATGTCATTACCGCTGTTCGGGTCGATTGCGATTCCTGTCGGTTCGTCATTGCGACTGTCGATTATCCACTTGCCCAGGAAGGCTCCATTGGCCACGCTGTAGACAAAGACCGATTGAGACTTCTCGTCTACAACCCAGAACTTCAAGCCGTCGGTGACGATTCCGGAAGCGTCTTTGTTGCTGGACTGCAGGTTCAAGCTGCCTGTGGCTGACTGAGCACCGCTGCGACGGGAGGCAGCTCCCGTGTAGCGATAGATGCGGTCAGTCTTGCGATCAACAATCCAGATGTCCGTACCATTGGTGGCAATGTCTTCGGGCTGGCTGAGTCCGTTTGCGGTCCACGTTCCCAGAAGTGCGCCGGTGGCCGGATCGTAAACGCGGACTTTGCCTTTCTTGTCGATCGTCCATGCCGGTGTTCCGGCCGCCGTGGTAGTGATGCCTCGAACATCACTTCCACCATCACTTCCGCCGTCGCTTCCACCATCACTTCCGCCATCGCTTCCACCTTTTTGATTGGGCGTCAGGGCAAAATTGCCCAGCGATGTGCCGGTTGGACCGTAGCGGAAAGCCTTATCCGATTCGGCATCGACAACGAGGAATTTTGATGTGTTGCCAGTGGTCAGAGCGACAGTGATTGTCTTTGACGGGCCCGAGTACGTTCCGTCTTCATCAATCGCCGAGACGGTGATTGTGCGAGTTGCGGCAACGGTGTAGACATGAGTCAGTGTCGTGAGCGTACCGGCAACTGTCGATGTTGCCCCGTCACCCCAGTTCACGATCCACGACGCAATCGTATCTCGACCAGGGTCCGTGGCGGACACGGCCAGAGAATAGGTCGCTCCGACACCGATGGAGTTCAGGCCATTTGCCGCGATTGTGGGTGCCACATTGAAGACGTCGACGGTCAACGGAGCCGCTGGGACAGAACCACTGTTGCTCACGGCGGTCGCGGTGATGGCCGCCACGCGGTTGTCGGCGTACGTGTGTGGAACTGTCGTTGTGTTCCCGAGCACAGTCTGCATAAATGTGCCATCACCCCAATTGATGTTCCATGCTGTCGGCGAATAGTCGCGTGCGTTCAGCGTGAGCACATAGACAGAACCTTCGGCAACCGTGGCTGGGCCGCTGATGACTGGCGGCTGAGGGGCCGCAGTCACAGCGACTTGAAACGATGCGGTGCCAGTACCGCCGTCGTCATCAGACACGTTGATCCTAACGGTGAACGTGCCGATACTGGCAAACGTGTGCGTCCCGGAAACATCGCCGCGCGTCAGGATACCTGCTGCGCCGTTTGGGCCTGCTGCACCGTTCGTGACTGTCAACGAAGCCGTTTGAATGGGCGTGCCATCACCCCAGTGGATTGTTCCGCTGAATGTCTCACTGGCGCTCACGGCGGCGTCAGAGTAGCCCTGATCTGTAAACATCGCGATCACACCGGAAAGCGGAGTGCCGACGATCACTGACCGTGAAGTCACCGCCACAACCGCAGGCACAAAGTTCGCAATCGCCGCTGTCGTCATGCGTGAACCAGACAGCGCAGAACTGTCGGTGACCGTGACTGAGACGCCGTAGTCGCCGTCATCGGCGTAGACATGACTTCCTGTAACAGTGCCGGTTCCGGACGAAAAAACGACCGTCCCGCCGGTCGTCGTGCCATCGCCCCAGTGAATCGTCGCCGTATGGGTTCCGGTATCGCCTGTGTCCGTAAAAGCGGCCTGCAGCGCGACGGGCGACCCTTCCAGTCCTGGATTCACACTCAGACTGCTGACGATTGGTGCGACGAGCGACTTAATCACAGTGACAGAGGCAGTCACAAAAACAATTCCACCGTCGTCATCGGTAAGCGTGACAGTGACGAGGTATGTCCCGGCCGCTGCAAACGTATGCGTCCCTGATATCGTTCCGGTCGTCGCAGCACCTGCTGAACCAGGCATCGAAGCCACCGTTCCGGTGCTGACGGGTGTTCCATCGCCCCAGTTGATCGTGGCCGAATGAGTATCCATAATTCCGGCATCAGAAAACGTGGCCAGCAGGTTCAGTGGCGAGCCTTCAGAACCATGCAACGGCTGCACGGTCCCAATGACCGGCGCAAGATTGCTGATGATGGCTGTTATCGACAGCGTGACGGGCTGACTGCTTTCGTCCTGCACTGTGACACTGACCGTGTAGACGCCGTTGTCCGCATAGACATGACTCCCGCCGATCGAACCTGTACCGTTCAGGAATACAATTGCGCCTGGCGTGCCTGCACCGTCGCCCCAGTCGATCAGCGCCGAATGTGAATCGAGACTGCCGGGATCACTAAAGGCCGCAGCCAGAGTCACCGTCTGACCTTCACTGCCAGTCAGGGCGGTCAGTGGATTCAACGTCGGATTGACATTCAGAATCGTTGCCGAAACGACCGCCGTCGCAACATGGCTCAAAGCGTCAGTGACCGTGATCGTCACCGAGTACGATCCATCCTGCTTCCATACGTGCGGCAATGAAATGGTGCCGGTGCCGCCCGTCAGATTGACGGCCGTCGCAGATGTGGTGCCATCACCCCAGTTCACAGTGGCTGTGTGCGGACCAGAACTGCCGGGATCGTTGACAGTGGCCACGAGTATCAGCGACTGGGCCTCGGAACCCGAGACATTGTTCGCGGACGAAATTTCTGGACCGTTTGAGTTCACCGTGAATCTAAAGGTCTGGTTCACACCGTTATTCAATCGATTGCCGCTCAGGTCCACAATGGCCGTCGCAGTGTTTGCCCCTTCAACCGTGAGTCTGTAGTTTCCGTCCGCAATGACAGTCTGCGGCATCGTCAGTGTCGCGCGACGAGTCGCGGCGTTGTAAGTAACCGACTGCAACGGGATCTGCAGGTCATCGGATGTTCCAAAGGCACCGTCCAGCCCGGCCTCGGTCAGATTCCACGGGGCCAGTGTCGCAACCGGGCTTCTACGCACGGCTTCTGAGAATTCGACAACGATCGTATTGCCGACGCCGGTGTTCACGGCATTCGCAACGGGACTGATCAGGCTTGCCTGTGGCGGTGTGTGATCGACCGTGAGGGGCGAAACCACGATAGCGGAGCCATACAACCCGACCGCGATATCATCTTCGCTGCTTCCCAGCAGTGCCGTAGCGATCACGCTGACGGGTTGAGTTCCGAAGGCAGCAAGCGGCACATCGGTGCGTGTAAATCCGCCACCAGTTTTCGCGGTGAACACGAGAAGTTTGTTAGCTGCGCGATCGGTGATCAGGATGTCCCTCAGGCCATCGCCATTGATATCGCCGGAATCAATACCCATCGCGTGCTCAAACGAACCGGGCAGAGTCACGACGGTGAATGTGTCATTGGTAATCCGGTCCGGCGTGATGACGACGTTGTCGAGCACCACCGTGGATGACGTGCCCGGCGGATTTCCGACAAGATCAAAGAACAGTGTCGCCTGCGTGCCTGCAGTCAAGCCGGAAATATCCACCGTGACGGTCGTGCCGTTGAAGGTCACTCCGCTGGCCTGCGTTGTTTGTCCATTCGCATTGACGTTGTAGAAGGACGTAGCATCCGGTCGATGCGTCGCCACCAGGGAATTGCCCACGCTGTTGAGCAACGACACTTCAAAGGCATCCGGAATGCCCGATCCGGAAAGTTGCAGGGCTAAGGACCGCACATCGAAGGAAAGTGTCTGCGGCGACGACGGAACCGTAAATGTCTGCTGCAGAGACGTGAGGAACGACTGATTCTCGGTGAACCGTACAAAGCCATTCAGTCCTGCAACGACACCCGGTTGACCCGTGGCGGCGTGCCCGACGATCTGCGTCGTCCAGCCGGTCAATCCCTCATCAAAGCGGCCATTGACGACAGGACTGGACTTCAGGGTATCGCCAGCGTTCAACAGCAGCAGTGCCGTGTTCGTGGCGGTGACTGCCAGATCAGATTCTCCGTCGCCGTTAAAATCGTCAGCCGTGATCGACTCGATCGATGCTGGTGAAATTCCGTTGGCTGCAAAAACGGTTTTGCTGGAATGCAGCGAAAAATTTCCGCTGCCGTCGCCCGCGAAAAACGTGATCGTCCCGTCGCTATGCGCGACGGCCAGATCCGAAGCCGTACCGCCCACAAACTGGCCGGTCACCACCGCAACAGGTTCCGTACCACCAGAGGCATACCGCGCGGGTGTTCCAAATGAGCCGTTGCTCAGGCCTCGATAAATCAACACCTCATTCGTGCCGGGCACGACGACAGCGAGGTCTGTTGACAGATCCTGATCGAACAAACCAAACGTCAGTCCAACCGGCAATCCACCGCTGCGAGCCAACTTCCCGGGCAACGCCGGAGTCAGCGTTTGGGTGACGGAAAACCCGCCTGCCTCATTGCTGACCGCGATTGTAATATGGTCAGCAGACTGAATCGCCAGATCGGCGAACGGATCCGAGTTGACGCGACCCGCTGCAAGGCCGACGCCGTTGAACAGGCCGAGTCCGATCGATTGAATCGACGACCACGCACCATCGCCACGATTCAGCGCCACCGTGAGATCACCCGTCGCGGACAGCGTGACGAGATCGTAGCTTGCGTTCGCATCAAATCGCTCCGACACCTGAGCCATCGGACCGCCCGGCACCGAGAACGGCTGATCCACATCAATCGTCAGCAGCACTCTCGGTTCGAGACCCTCGGTCGGCTGGGTGACTTGTTCAGTCAGTCGTTGACTGCGTCTACGACTCCCACGGGATCCTGAAGGAACGGTCAATCGGCGAAGGTGATTTAGCCAGCCGTGCAGCAGCATTGGATAATCCCTTTATTTAAGGGTGTGAGTTAACATTACGCTTAAGGACGATATGAAAGAAATCTCAACTCGTCAATCGATGCCTTACGATATATTTACAAAATACCCTAATGTTCGAGTTCATTATGGCGTACGCCTATTGTCAATATCTCCTTAGCAGCTAAACAAGCGACGTTTGGAGTGCGGTGACTCGTCACCGCTTTCTGTTTCAAATCACGTGGCTCTGGGCACGACGTTCGTTTGTTCTGCCGACGATGCTGAAAATGGAATGGAGAGTTTGCTGTCTTCCCACGTCGATTGACAAAAATGCCATCATAGAACGGCAAAGCAGCGACAAGTTGCCGCACTCCAAAGGAAAGTCGCTTGCTGCGGGGTATGCCGTTTCGTTTGCGGGCGTGCCGCGAAGATCTTGTGCGGTACAGCGTTTACTGAAGGTTCCTCATCGCAACAGCCCGGCAGCGGGCAGTTGATGTGGTGAGTTCAAGTCGGGTGTGTGCAGCGATCGCGAAACACACCCGTTTCTTGTGCTTCTAACAGTTAAATACTTGTTTTCTCGCGGCGATTTTCAGGGGTCCCATTGCAGAAGTGAGCTCTGGTGTGGCAGAAACATTTATTGCAGAAAAATACAAAACAAGTGTTGAAGTCTTTTGTGCCATTCATTTCTCTGCAAAGAATTCAAGATGCAGAA
>JAYSPO010000182.1:0-7741 GCA_043722015.1 Candidatus Kuenenia sp.
CCTCTGAAAAGTCAGCAGAGCGAAAATCTTCTCACCAAAACTGGATTTTCAAAGTTTGCAGCGCAGAGCAGCGATCAGCAAGTCCTCGACTCGGAGTGACATTTCGCGAACGACCTTCAGGCCGCGTCTGCACGCTTCGTCTCATGCATTGCACGCAGCTCATGCACGAGCACGCCGTTCAGGGTTTCTTCCAATCGCTGCAGAATGTCGGCGACCAGAGCCCCGTCCATGATGCGATGATCGTAGGCCAGCGTGACTCTCGCAATGCCGTTTTCGTCCAGAGGACCAAAGGTCAGACACCCGGTATGGATTGAAGGCGGCAACTGAATCTCAGCCCCGCGACCTGCCAGTGTTGACAGAAAAAATGTCCCCAGCCGTTTCGCACGGGAGGCCGTCGCCACATTGAGATTCCACCACCAGATCATCCGGCGAAACAAGGTAGGCAGTTTCGCAAGTTGGAGCTGCTTTCGGAAGACCTTTCGCACATCCCCATCGCGAAATTGATCGATCGCCCGCTGCAACTCCGACAAGGACTTCAGTTCCGGTGCCGCAATCTGTCCCCAGAACAGCCAGGGTTCGCCATTGATCTCCCGCTGCACCGTCAAGGTCGCCACGCTGGAGGGATGCTGATACAAATGAGCCCACGGCCAGCGATACCACGTCTGCCGCAGCTCGGGCACCTCCTGAGCGACAATTGCATAAGCCTTCAGAAAGAGTGCTGGCCAGGAAACTCGTTCTGCACATGCGCTTCGCACGCCTGAAACATCGGCAAGATTCATCCGCCGATCATGAGCGCAGAGTGGAACGTCCCGATGAAAATACAACAGATCCCAGCTCAACCGCCGACTGGCAGGGATTCTGATCCTTCTTCCATTCCGCATATCTGTCATCCGCTGACACTTCCGTTTTTGTCGCCAGTTCCCGTCACCAAAGTGGTGGCACTTCCCACTCGTCGCGTCGTTCCGTCAACTACGCACTTTACAATCATTTTCAATCAGTCGAAAGATCGACTCTTTGTACTGTTCATTGAGTCTCAAATCCTGATGTCCCGAAATGCTCAAAGTACTCTGCGATGCTGTCCGACAGCTCTTTCGCCACGCGCTCACGAACCGCTGCCTTGCGATAATCCGCCCCAAGTTCCCACTGCATGGCATCAATTCCATCGGGCTGATGGCTACCGTATGTTTTTACAATATAACCACCCGTGAAGCCTGCCTGCTCCTTGCCATCAAACGGGTCCGGATGCACTGCCCATCCGTGTTTTTTCAGGAGCCCCGGAAGGGATGTCGGACCGTGAAGAAACGGTTCACCCATCTTTGACTTCAGGCCCGAAACTGTGAGGCCATTGCCCGTACCTCGATACGCAGTTGCCGCAGATGACCCCTGTCCGTGAATATCAATCAGCAGCCCCGCCGAATTCTTCTCACGAATAACCCGGACGGCATTGCCCAACGCCGCATGATATTGATCGTAGATGACCCGCGCATTCGGGTCTTCGACGGCGATGTTCGGTGGTCTATTGAAGTCAACATAACGCCGATGAACTCTGGAGATCACGAATGACGGCGTACCCTGCATGCGCACGGCAAGCTGACGCGCGACTTCCACCGCCAGTTCTTCCGTGCCTCCATCGCGGACAACGCGGAATCCCGCAGGTCCGACTTCCATGCCCTCGCCCTTGCGAGGCTCTACGCCTGGAAATGGCAAAGATCCTCCATGCGGAGCGGAGATCACCACTGGCAAATCTCCCTGCTGGAAAATGATCAGATCCGGCGCATCAGAACGTCTCGCAGCCGCCCAATGCACGGCTGCCGGAATTACTGAGTCCAGGCCCACCGTGCGTTCAGGATGAGGACTGATCGCCAACACACGCCCATCGCCGAAACGCCCCGCAGCAATCGCCGTTTTCCCAGGCATGATGCCGCCAGGAACGCCTTCCTTCCTGACTTCCGTCGTAAACGACGCCCATTCTTTGTAGTCATCCAGTTCGCTGACTCCTTTTGCCTCGTACACGGCAACGCGGATCGAGGTCGAGGGCTCGGCAACCTGTTGAGCCTGCAACGGATCCTGATCGAAGGCCATTAACACCACGAGTAAAGCGACTGCGAGTCTACAACGTACCACGCTCACCGGTATGTTTGCGGACCTCATCAACGCCGACAAAGCGGGTATCACAGAAATCGTCCGAGGCATTCTCATGGTTTTTCTGCTGTGTTTCGAAATACTTCGGGAGACGACTCTCAGACAACATGCGCAACGATGAATGAGAATGCCTCAGGTATCAAAACGCCAGTCGAACGAGCGTTGAAATCCTTCGTTTTCCTCGCTCTGCCTCTCAAGCAAACGTCCGCGTGATTGATTTTACAATCCGGAAACCTTCGAGAATTCATTCTCTCATCAGCCGCCACTCCCCCGCAGTGTGTTGATTTCAAGTGGGGTAAGCTTCCAGCTTGTCATTGCCGTCGAAAAAGCATGAAATACAGTCCGCCAAAGCCCTTCCGCTCAATTCGAAACTTTAAGGATTTTCTGCAATGGCCGCTCGCATCATCATCACGGTTGTCGTGCTTTCATCAATCGCCGGTCTGGCGTGGGCTCAGAATGGAGGCACATTCGAGGAAGGCGGTAACAAGGTGACGACGCTGGAGAACCTGAAATGGCTGGCCGGGCGTTGGGAAGGCGATGTCGAAGGAGACCTGACCGAAGAACATTGGACGGAACCAAAGGGCGGCATGTTGCTCGGAATGAATCGCAGCGTTTATCGGAGCGGAAAAGCATCCTTTGAGTTCCTGCGAATTGCAGAAACACCGAACGGCATCACCTACTTTGCCAGCCCTTCGGGCAAGGCGGCGACTCCATTCATCCTCAAGGATGCCTCAGACGGCCACGTTATGTTCGAAAACAAGGAGAACGATTTTCCGCAGCGGATTATCTATCGCCGACAGAAGGATTCGCTGACCGCTCGAATCGAAGGCGTGATCAAGGAAAAGGACGAATCCATGGAATGGACCTGGACGCAAGTGCCGTAACTCTATTTCCCGAGCGTTCTGGAAAGCCAAGCAGGCGAGCGGCAGGGCGTCAGCCCTCCGAGTGCGATTTGTGCTTACCACTTGCGTTCAGACGATCCCGATCTGAATTGCACAGCGCGTGTTGGGAGAATCCAACAGCGACGGAATCGGACGGGCGTGTGATTACTCGGAGGGCTGACGCCCTACCGCTCGCCGGGAAGGAACTGGTGCATGGCAAATTCCATCATCAGGCGATCCAGATCGAGCAGGTCCGGCCTCTGGTCATCGATTGCTGGCCGTGCCGATGGACTTGAAAACACCACTGGAGCAGCAAGCTCAACAATGGCTTCGTCGGTGATCTGATCCGGTTGTGTGTGAACGAAAACCGGCGACGGATGTGTGTTCACATCCCGCTCATTACCCGGAGCCAGTTCTGACACCAACAGACTTGTCAGCATCAGGTCGGCATCGAGTGAATCGATCGTCGGGACAACTGCCGTCACCGTGAAATTGACTTCAATACTCCAGGGACTCAGTTCACTTGTGTTGCTGACCGCTCGCACCCAGGCTCGGTAAGTACCTGCCGATAAATCTGCGACCGGCGTGAAGTTCGTGGTTGTTAACCCAACCTGAGAAATGACAATGGCCTGCGGAACGCTGATTCGATTAACCTGAAGTTGATAGCTGGCGGCACCATCGACCGCTTTCCAGGAAAACGCTGGAGTTCTGTCGGAGGTCGATGATCCGGCAACCGGAGCGATGAATGTCGGACGTCCGCCGACATAGATGTCGATCGCCGTAGTTCCGCCGCTCTTAATTGGGCCGATGCTTGCCGCACTCACGGCGACCGTCCACCACCGGTATGTGCCGTCGGTCAGATTGGTGGTCGGCGTGAAATCTGTCGCGGACGTCGAGGTGCCGTTAATCACCATCGTCCCAGTAATCTGACTTTTCACATACAGTTCATAACTTACGGCACCTGCAACAGGATTCCACGTGAATGTCGGTGTCCGATCGAATGTGGCACTCAGAGGTGCGATCGGTGTGGGGGCGGGGACAACCAGGGCTTCCTGAAGAGCCGACCAGTTGGCAAAGTTCCCCTTGGCATCAATCCCGCGAATCCAGGCTCGATAGAGTCCCATCGGCAGATCAGTCGTGGGCGTGAAGCTTGTTCCACTAACATCCTGGCGAATGACCTGCTTTTGGCCGGTGGAGTAATTGTCGATCCACAGATCGTACTTTGCCGCACCGAGAAGAGCATTCCAAGAAAAGGATGGCCGCGACGTCAGTTGCACACGAGACATGGACTGCCATGTTGCCGGAGTCAGGTTGTTGAACAGTTGCGGAGCACTCCAGTTTCCCGGGCCGGATGCAAAAACTGGTCGTACCCACATCTTGAACTTGCCGATCGCCAGATCCACAGTCGGCGTGTAGGGCGCGACGGAGGTCGTCGCATCGTGGAAGTGGGCGACGTTGGTACTCTCATTGTTGATCTGAATATTGTACGAAATCGCACCTGCGATCGCTGTCCATGTGAACGTTGGCCGCAATGTAAACGCATTCGGATTCGGGCTGGTCAATCGGATTCCCGGCAATTCGAAGGCACCGATGTCGATGACAGGTCCACCTGCGTGATCGCCGTCGAGCACACGCGCAAAGCCATTGCCACGCTGGTCAGTCACCGGGGTCAGCCCGCGTTGCAGAAAGCGGATCTCGTCGAGGCCCACACGATTGCCTGCACCGTTTCCCGCCTCCCCGAAATAATTGTCAACCACGGTCACTCGCACGGCGTTTGCAGCGAGGGCGCTGCCAAATGGGAGCGTATGGACAAAACTCTGTGCAGAGTACCGAGGCTTTGTGACTGTCAACGAATTTGGAAACGTCGTGCCGCCATCCAGTGAGAATTCCAGCTTCAGCGTTTTAGCGTCGTCGTTTGTTGTGGAGTCTGAAAAACCCCACACGGCGATGTCTGTCAGCAGATAGATGTTGTCCAGCGAAAAGGTGAGCTTTGGGACTGTACTTCCGTTTGAAAAGTAATCGCTCCCTGCGCCGTTCGGAGAATTCGTGACCCAGCGGCTGGTCCCGTCATCGGTCGTCGAATAGTTATGGAGCGTGAGCCCGACTCCATTCAGGAGGTTTGCAGCCGGGAGGAGGTCCGTCCCTGAACTGCCCGATGTTGCTGAGACCGGCGTCACGAGCAGATCCGGAATCAGAGCTCCGGCGTCAATTGCCGGACTGCCAGTCACCAATGCGTGCGTCTGAGTTGGCCCGCCGTTATTCGCGAGCGCCGGATTAAGGATTTGCGCCAAGGGCCGCAGAACTCCGAAACCGTTCCCCAACACGTTGCCGTTCTGGCCGTGAATCAAACCACCCGCTGAGCCCGGATCGCCGATCAGATTATTGAAGCTTGCGGCGGCTATGAACGCAGGCGTCTCCATTGCGGGATCCTTTGTTACATCGTCCGGAACTTCGGCTCCTACGGAGCCTCGCACGTTACCTGCAAAGATTGAATTCCGAGCGACGACCGACGCCAGAAATTCGCTGATGGCACCACCGACGCCATAAGTGTCACCGTCCGAGTCAGCGCGATTTCCGACGAATGTAGAACCACCAATAATCACGGAACCGCCAAGCAAATTCCAAATTCCCCCGCCAAACACTCGGGCACGATTTCCTGAAACTGTCGAATTCGTCAATGTCACCATACCACTATAATTGTAAATCGCTCCACCGCTCATTCCGTAGTTGTTTGTAAAGGTAGTTCCGCTGCACGAAGCAACACTGTCTGTCATCAATGCACCGCCGCCTTCCGTGGCAGAATTACCACTGAAAGTGCTGCCGATCACCGACAGAACGGCTGCCTCACCTGCATTCTGATTTTGGTTGTAGATCCCGCCGCCGTCATGCGCTATGTTGTCACTGATCGTGCTTTGAATGAGTGTCAACGAGCTGTTGCGTTGGCCGACCGCTTCACTGGAAGTAAAATTGTAGATGCCTCCTCCAGTGCCAACGGCCGTATTTCCATGAATTGTTGAGTTCTGAATCACGGTCACCGCAGACTGAGCAGCGATGGCTCCGCCGCCTCGAGTACTGCCGGGAACGCTGCCGATTCCGGTAGCAGTGTTACCGGAAAGCATACAATTCGTGATGTTCAACGTATTATCGACAACAAGGATTGCTCCACCAAGAGTGCCTGTGTTGGCCTCAAGCGTGCAGTTCAGAAGATTCAATGTGTCATTCCCTTCGAAGCCATCGTCCAGGTAGATGGACCCTCCGAAACCACTTGCCACAGCACTGACTCCATTTCCGTTCCGCAGCGTGAAGCCGTTCAGAGAAACGGTCGTTGCCCCCGAACCGCCGATCAGAAAGATCCGCGACGCATCGTTGCCGCTCAGGCTGATATTCTTTGCCGAACTGTCGATGGCCACGCTGTCGGTAATAGCTATTTCGCCCGTGGTCAGTGTGATTGTTCCGGACGGAGCGCTCAGGAAGTTGATTTGATCGGCCCCTGCCTGCGAATTCGCATCCAGCACTGCCTGCCGCAAGCTGCCTGCCCCGGCATCATTCAGATTCGTGACGCCGAAGGTCGCCAGCAGTGCTCGTATTTCCAGCGATTCAACTCTCGCCCAATGTCCGCGAATTCGGCGACATCGATCTCGGCGCTGCGACGAACAATTTATCGCCGCATTCAACCACCGCCAAACACGAGTATTCAAAGACATCATAAGTTTTCCAAGGATTTCACAAAGGACCTTTCAGATCATACCCGGACATCTCTCGTGGAATCCAGTAGCTCCGGCATTGATTCCGGCCAGATCTGCGGTGTTGAGTTTGCCTTAGGCGAGCGGCAGGGCGTCAGCCCTCCGAGTGCGATTTGTGCTTCGTGATTTACGCCCGGAAAATCGTGTTGTACATTGCACAGCGTGTTGGGAGAATTTGACAGCGACGGATGCGGTCGGGCGCGTGAATGCTCGGAGGGCTGACGCCCTGCCGCTCGCCGGGGAGGAGTGCAACATGAACGGGTTTGATCGGTACTGGCTGCTGACGTGGACGATGTATGGGCAGTGGTTACCGGGAGATCCTCGGGGTTCAGTGACTCGAATTGAAATGCCGGAGCAATCTCATCGCAAAGAGCAGGATGAATTCGGCACGCCTCGCAGTGAATCGATGCCGGAGTTGTTTGAGTCTGCTCGAAACCAGTTAAAGTCTTCGCCAATCTTTTTGATTCAACCGCAGGCAGATCTGCTGTTGTCGCAGTTTCAGGAGACGAGTGAAATTCGGAACTGGTTATTGGTCGGTGTGGCGATCATGGCGAATCATGTGCATGTACTTTTGGGAGTTCCAGGCGATCCTGATCCTGACGTTCTGTTGCGTGATGTAAAAGCGTACGGCAGCCGTAAGCTGAATCGCGCTTTTGGAAAACCAGAGTCGGAAACCTGGTGGACTCAGTCAGGTTCAAAACGCAAACTGCCCGATAAAATCTCAATCCGTAATGCGATCCAGTACCTAAGGGATCAAGAGTATCCCTTGGTGATTTGGATCAATCCGATCGTTGAAACGTGGGAATAATCCAGGCGAGCGGCAGGGCGTCAGCCCTCCGAGTGTGCTTCGTGACTCGGCTTCGATGTTCTCGTAGTAATTGCGTTGCATCGTGATAGCATCGAGTTTTGGGTGAGCGACGAGTGCGGATTCGGTGAAATCACCGATCAGAGCACACGGAGGGCTGACGCCCTGCC